>JAWLGW010000186.1:0-8855 GCA_041690735.1 Planctomycetota bacterium | reverse complement strand
CGGAGGCGCACGAGCATGGATGGTCGCGTCGACCAGCCTCCGAGCCAGAAGACGCTCTCGCGCGACCATCCATGATCGTGCACCTCCGTTTAGCGCGTCACTCCTCGCGCACGAAGCGGTAGCCCACCCCCCGCACGCTGAGGATGTGGCGCGGGTCCTTGGGCTTGGGCTCGAAGTACTTGCGCAGGCGGAGCACGAAGTTGTCGACGGTGCGGGTCTCGAGGGTGCCGGGCTGGTTCCACACCTCCTCGAGGAAGGTGCTGCGGGGGATCACCTCTCCCTCGTGCTCGGCGAACAGGCGCATCATGGCCGCCTCCTTCCAGGTCAGCTGCACCTCCTCGCCGGTGTGGGCGATCGCCTTCTGGCTGCGGAAGTCGACCGAGCAGGGGCCGAACACGAGGACGTCGGGCACGTCGGCGGCGCCCTCGCGCTCGCCGCTCTCGCCCCCCTGGCGGCGGGTCCACACCTGCCGGCGCAGGAGCCCGCGCACCCGGGCCAGCAGCTCGTCGAGGTCGAAGGGCTTGGTGAGGTAGTCGTCGGCGCCGGCGTCGAGGCCCTCGATCCGGTCCTCGAGCAGGTCGCGGGAGGTCAGCATGAGGATCGGCACGTAGTTGCCCTGGCGGCGCACCTGCCGGGCGACGCCGTAGCCGTCGAGCTTGCCGGGCAGCATGATGTCGAGGACCACCACGTCGATCCCGTCGCGCTCGAGCTGCTCGAGCGCCTCCTCGCCGGTGCGGGCCAGGGTCACCTCGTAGCCCGCGTTCTCGAGGTTGAACCGGAGCCCCACCGCGAGGTGCTCCTCGTCCTCGACCAGCAGCACCCGGCTCACGCGCCTCCCTCCCCGACCTCGGACCCGAGCAGCGCGGCCGCCGTCGTCGGCCGGGGCGACGCCTGTGGGAGCACGATCCGGATCGTGGTCCCCTTGCCGGCGCCGGCGGAGCGCGCCTCCACCTGACCCTGATGCGCGTCGACGATCGCCGCCACGATCCACAGGCCGAGCCCGGTGCCCGCCTGCGAGCGGCGCGCGCCCTCGCCGTCCAGGGCCTGCCCCCGCTGGAAGCGGTCGAACACCCGCCGCAGAGCCTCCTTCTCGATCCCGCAGCCGTCGTCGCGCACCTCGAGGGCGACCGCGGGCTCTCCCCGCAGCTCCGTCTCCTCGAGCGCCAGGCCCACGCGCACGGGCGCCTCGGGGCGCCGGTACTTGAGGGCGTTGTCCACCAGGTTGTCGAGGGCCTGCCGCATGACGTGGCGGTCGACCGACACCCAGGGGCTGAAGCCGTCGGTGAGCGACAGCTCGGCGCCGGCGTCGGTCCGCTCGGCGACCACGCGCCGCTCGGCCACGAACGCCTCCAGGTACTCGCGCAGGTCCGTCGGCTCGGGGGCGATCTGGAGCCCGTGGGGGCTGTCGACCTGCGCCGTGCGGAGCACGTTCGACAGCTGCGCCCGCAGCCGCTCGACGTCGGTCAGGATCATGGACAGGAACCGCTCGCGGTCGGCGGCCGACAGGTCGGGCCGCCGCAGGGTCTGCGCGAACAGCTTGATGCTCGCCAGCGGCGAG
Organism: Planctomycetota bacterium; assembly: GCA_041690735.1. Classification (GTDB taxonomy): domain Bacteria; phylum Planctomycetota; class J058; order J058; family J058; genus JAWLGW01. The sequence continues at coordinate 7,297 of JAWLGW010000186.1, read as the reverse complement.
TTGAGCTCGTGGGTGAAGGTGGCGACGAAGCTGGCCAGGCGCTGGTTGTAGCGGATCTGTATGAACAGCTGCGCGCCCAGGATCGAGAACAGCACGATGATCGTGATGAAGCAGACCGTGCCCAGGGCGAGGAAGGTCCAGTGGAAGCCGGCGCCGGTCTCCTCGGCCTGCGCCGTGAGCTCGCGGATCCGCTGGTAGTCCACCGTCAGGACGACGTTCCACAGGATCAGCAGCGCCACCACCAGGACCAGCCCCGTCACGAACAGGATCAGCGGGCCCTTGATCGTGGCGCGAATGCGCCGCAGCTTGGTGACCTTGTAGTCGGTGGTGTTCAGCGCGAGCCCTCCGCCGCTCGGCGTAAGTCCTGATGATACCGGGCGGCTCGCCCCAGCGGAGCGCGGACCACATGTATCATGCGCCCGAGAAGGAGGGAGCCAGCATGAACGACAGCAGCCACCACGGCCACATCACCTCGGTGCTCCGCGAGGAGCGGGTGTTCACGCCGCCGAAGGGAGTGGGCGACGCCCTGGGCGGGGCGCACGTGGCCTCCCTCGAGGACTACGAGCGGCTGCACGCCCAGGCCGTCAGCGACCCCGAGGGGTTCTGGGCGCAGGTCGCGGGCGAGCTCGACTGGTTCCAGCCCTGGGAGCAGGTCCTGTCGTGGAGCTGCCCCGACGCCAAGTGGTTCGTGGGGGGCAAGACCAACCTGTGTCACAACGCCGTCGACCGGCAGGTGAAGCAGGGGCACGGCGACGAGGTCGCGATCGTGTGGGAGGCCGAGCCGGTGGGCGACGACGGTCCGGAGGTGCGCCGCATCACCTACCGGGACCTGCAGCGGGAGACCGCCCGCCTGGGCAACGCCCTCAAGGCGCTGGGCGTGAACAAGGGCGACGTCGTCACCATCTACATGGGCATGGTCCCCGAGCTGGCCTACGCCGTGCTGGCCTGTGCCCGGATCGGGGCGGTGCACTCCGTGATCTTCGGCGGGTTCAGCAGCCACGCGATCGCCGACCGGGTGGACGACGCCGACAGCAAGGTCGTGCTCACCTGCGACGGCAGCTGGCGGCGCGGCAGCGTGTTCCCCCTCAAGGAGAACGTCGACAAGGCGACCGAGCTCACCGACCGCATCGAGACCGTCCTGGTGCTGAGGCGGTGCGGGAACGACGTCGCCTGGCGCGAGGGGCGCGACCGCTGGTGGCACGAGGCGGTGGCGGACGCCGCCGAGGACTGCCCCTGCGAGCCCATGGACAGCGAGGACATGGCGTTCCTGCTGTACACCTCGGGCTCCACCGGCAAGCCCAAGGGGATCGTGCACACCACCGGCGGGTACATGGTCTACACGTACCTGACCAGCAAGTACACCTTCAACTTGAAGCCAGACGCCGGGCAGGTGTTCTGGTGCACCGCCGACGTCGGCTGGATCACCGGCCACAGCTACATCGTGTACGGGATCCTGCCGAACCGCGTGCCGACGCTCATGTACGAGGGCGCCCCCAACTTCCCCCAGCCCGACCGGTTCTGGGACATCGTCGAGCGCCACCAGGTCACGCAGTTCTACACGGCGCCCACGGCGATCCGCGCCTTCATGAAGTGGGGCGAGGAGCACCCGGGCAAGCACGACCTCTCCAGCCTGAAGCTGCTGGGCACCGTGGGCGAGCCGATCAACCCCGAGGCCTGGATGTGGTACCGCAAGGTGATCGGCGGCGACCGGTGCCCGATCGTGGACACCTGGTGGCAGACCGAGACCGGCGGCCACATGATCACGCCGCTGCCGGCCGCGACGCCCACGGTGCCGGGGTCGTGCACCCGCCCCTTCCCTGGGATCGACGCCGCGGTCGTCAACGAGAAGGGTGAGGAGGTCCCCCCCGAGCAGGGTGGCCTGCTGGTGATCCGCAAGCCGTGGCCGGGCATGCTCCGGGGGATCTACGGCAACCGCGAGCGGTTCCTCGCCGCCTACTGGAGCCGGATCGAGGGGATGTACTTCCCCGGCGACGGCGCCCGCCGGGACAAGGACGGCAACTTCTGGATCATGGGCCGGGTCGACGACGTGATCAACGTCTCGGGCCACCGCCTGGGGACCATGGAGATCGAGTCGGCTTTGGTCAGCCACGAATCCGTGGTGGAGGCCGCGGTGGTCGGCATGCCCCACGAGATCAAGGGCACCGGGATCGCCGCCTTCGTGACCGTGGGCCCGGGCAAGGAGCCGGGGCCGGCCCTGCGGGACGCCCTGCGGGCCCACGTGGCCGAGGAGATCGGGGCGATCGCCAAGCCCGACATGATCAGGTTCGCCGACGGCCTGCCCAAGACTCGCTCGGGCAAGATCATGCGCCGCCTGCTCCGCGATGTGGCGGCCGGCAAGCGGGAGGTCACCCAGGACGTGACGACGCTGGAGGACTACAGCGTGCTGACCAAGCTGGCGGAGTATCAGGACGAGCAGTAAACAGGGAGAGCAGGGCTCCTGACCGGCCGAGGGCGGCCTGTGGGGCGATACGCAGCTCGACTCGCCGGCCTCGTGCAGCAGCGCTCCGGTTAGGATCGCGCCCCATGCTGTCCGTAGAGAACCTGACCGTCCGCTTCGGCGATCGCCCCCTGTTCGACTCGATCTCCTTCCGGCTCGCCGAGGGCCACCGGGTGGCGATCGCCGGCCGCAACGGGATGGGCAAGTCGACCCTGTTCCGGGTGCTCACGGGCGAGCAGGCCCCCGAGCGGGGGAAGGTCGACCTCGACAAGGGGCGCCGAGTCGGCTACCTGCCCCAGGACATCAAGCCGCCCGAGACGGACCGCACCGCGGTGGAGGAGGTCCTCGAGGCCCTGCGTGAGGTGAAGGCGCTGGAGGCGGAGGTCGAGCGCCTCCTGGTCGCCATGGCGGAGGACCCCGAGGACGAGCAGGTCCTCGAGGCCTACGGGCGGGCGCAGGACCGGTTCGAGTCCCTGGGCGGCTACGACGCCGACGCCCGGGCCCGCACGATCATGGACGGGCTGGGCTTCTCGCAGGAGCGCATGGACGCACCCCTCAAGGAGCTGTCGGGCGGGTGGCTCATGCGGGTGCAGCTGGCGCGGCTGCTCCTCGAGAGCCCCGACCTGCTGATCCTCGACGAGCCGACCAACCACCTCGACATCGAGGCCCGCGAGTGGCTGCTGGGCTTCCTCAAGCAGTTCCCGGGCGCGGTGTTGCTGACCAGCCACGACCGCTACTTCCTCGACGCGCTGGCGACGCGGATCCTCGAGCTGGAGCTGGGGCGGCTCGAGGTCTACCACGGCAACTACACCTACTTCGAGGGGGAGAAGGCCGTGCGCCGTGAGCGGCTCAAGGCCTCCTACGAGCGGCAGCAGAAGGAGCTCAAGGCGCACCAGGAGTTCATCGACCGCAACCGCACCAACGCGGCCACCGCGCGCATGGCCCAGAGCCGGGTGAAGGTGGTCGAGAAGATGGAGCTGATCGAGCTCCCCCCCGAGCCGCCGGGCAACGTGCGGCTGCGGTTCCCCGAGCCCGCCAAGAGCGGCCACGTGGTGTTCCGCCTCGAGCAGGTCGCCAAGCAGTACGGCGACCTGCAGGTGTTCTCGGACGTGAACCTGGAGCTGATCGCGGGCACCCGCCTGGCAGTCACCGGGGTCAACGGCGCGGGCAAGACCACGCTCCTCAAGCTGCTGTCCGGGCGGGAGGAGCCGAGCGAGGGGAAGCTGACGCTGGGGCACAACGTCAAGCTGCAGTACTTCTCCCAATACACCGACGACCTCGACGAGCACGACGGGCGCACCCTGCTGGAGTGGATCCAGGCGGAGGCGCCGAACGACCCGCCCGTGCCGCTGCGCACCGTGCTGGGCTGCTTCCTGTTCTCGGGCAACGACGCCTTCAAGCCGCTGCAGGTCCTGTCGGGCGGCGAGCGGGCTCGCCTCAAGATCGCCCGCATGATCCTGCAGCCGGGCAACGTGCTGGTCCTGGACGAGCCGACCAACCACCTCGACATCCACAGCCAGCAGGTGCTGCTGCATGCCCTGCAGGACTTCGGCGGCACCGTGATCTTCGTGTCCCACGACCGGCAGTTCGTGAGCGAGCTGGCCACGGCGGTGCTGCACCTCGAGGACGGGCGGGCGATCCCCTATCCCTGCGACTACGAGCAGTTCCGCTGGCGGCGGGCCCAGGACGCCAAGGGCGCGCCGTCCCGCTGACGCTCCTGTCACAGGGGTACGACCCGCTCGACCGCGCGGGCACGCCGCGGCGAGGGCCCGGCCGAGCCTGCGAGCAGTTGCGGCGACGGTATGAGGTGTGCTCAGGGCTCTCCCAGAGGAGCGCCCATGCTCGAGAGCCCGCTGCTGGAGAAGCCGAACCTGGCGGGGGCGCCGCCGCCCAACCTCGCCGACTACGCCCGCGCCCGCAGGGAGTTCTCCTGGGCCGCCGCTCGGGCCGAGCTGGAGGGGCTGCCCGGCGGCGCCCTCAACCTCGCCCACGAGGCGGTGCACCGGCACGCCAAGGGCGCCCTGGCGGAGCGGGTCGCCTTTCGCTTCTTGCCCCGCAAGGGGGCGCCCCTCGACGTCACCTACCGGCAGCTGTCGGGGCAGGCGGTCCGGTTCGCCAACGTGCTGGAGGCGCTGGGGGTCGAGCCGGGGGAGCGGGTGTTCACGCTGCTGGGGCGGGTGCCCGAGCTGTACACGGCCGTGCTGGGCACCCTGACCCGCGGCGCCGTGCTGTGCCCCTTGTTCGCGGCCTTCGGCCCCGAGCCGATCCAGGCTCGCCTCGAGCTCGGCAGCGGCCGGGTGCTGGTGACGACCCCCGCCCTGTACAAGCTCAAGGTGGCCGCGCTGCGGGAGCGGCTGCCGCGGCTGGAGCACGTGCTGCTGGTGGGGGACCCGGCGCAGGTGGCCCGTCACCCCGACACGCTCGACCTGCGCGCCCTCCTGAGCGAGGCGAGCGCGACCGCCGTGACCGCCCGCACCGCGCCCGAGGACATGGCGCTGCTGCACTTCACCAGCGGGACCACGGGTCAGCCCAAGGGCGCCATCCACGTGCACGAGGCGGTGGTGGCCCACCACGTGACCGGCCGGTACGCCCTCGACCTCCACCCGGGCGACGTCTACTGGTGCACCGCCGACCCCGGGTGGGTGACCGGGATCTCGTACGGCGTGATCGCGCCGCTCACCAGCGGCGTGACCAGCGTGGTGGACGAGGCCGACTTCAACCCCGACCGCTGGTATTCGATCCTGCAGCGGGAGCGGGTGACCGTGTGGTACACGGCCCCCACCGCGGTGCGCATGATGATGCGCGCCGGCGAAGAGGCGGCCCGGCCCTACGACCTCTCCTCCCTGCGGTTCGTCGCCAGCGTGGGCGAACCCCTCAACCCCGAGGCGGTCCACTGGGGTGTGCGCGCGCTGGGGCGGCCGATCCACGACAACTGGTGGCAGACGGAGACGGGCGGGATCATGATCGCCAACTTCGCCAGCACCCCGATCAAGCCCGGCGCCATGGGGCTGCCCCTGCCGGGGATCGAGGCGGCGATCGTGCGTCGCACCGAGGCCGGCGGCGTCGAGGAGGTCACCACACCCGGCGTCGAGGGGGAGCTCGCCCTGCGGCCCGGGTGGCCCTCCATGTTCCGGGGCTACCTCGACCAGGAGGAGCGCTACCGGCGCTGCTTCGTGGACGGGTGGTACCTGTCGGGCGACCTCGCCCGGCGCGACGAGGACGGCTACTTCTGGTTCGTCGGCCGGGCCGACGACGTGATCAACACCTCGGGCCACCTGGTCAGCCCCTTCGAGGTGGAGAGCGCCCTGCTCGAGCATCCGGCCGTCGCCGAGGCCGGCGTGATCGGCAAGCCCGATCCGGTCGCCATGGAGGTGGTCAAGGCGTTCGTGGCCCTGGCGCCGGGGCACGAGCCGAGTGAGGCCCTGCGCAAGGAGCTGCACGCCTTCGCCCGCACGCGCCTGGGCAGCGCGGTCGCCCCCAAGGAGATCGGCTTCCTGCCCGCGCTCCCCAAGACGCGCAGCGGCAAGATCCTGCGCCGGCTGCTCAAGGCGCGCGAGCTGGGGCTTCCGGAGGGCGACACGTCGACGCTGGAGCCGGAGGCGGCCGCATGACCGAGCTCGACCGGGAGAACGGCCTGGGGCTGTGGCGCGACATGCTGCGGATCCGCCGCTTCGAGGAGAAGGCGGCCGAGCTGTACAGCGCCGGCAAGATCCGCGGCTTCCTCCACCTGTACGTGGGCGAGGAGGCGGTGGCGGTGGGGGTGATGCGCGAGCTGCACCCCGAGGACGCGGTGGTGGGCACCTATCGGGAGCACGGCCACGCCCTGGCCCGCGGCCTGTCCGCTCGCGCGATCATGGCGGAGATGTTCGGCAAGGTGACGGGCTGCAGCCGCGGGCGCGGCGGCTCCATGCACCTGTTCGACGCCGCCACCCGCTTCTACGGCGGGCACGCGATCGTCGGCGGCCACCTGCCGGTGTCGGTCGGCCTCGCCCTGGCGGACAAGCTGCGGCGTCGCACGCGCGTCACGGCCTGCTTCTTCGGGGAGGGGGCCATGGCCGAGGGCGAGTTCCACGAGGCCATGAACCTGGCCCAGCTGTGGCGCCTGCCCGTGCTGTTCTGCTGCGAGAACAACCTGTACGCCATGGGCACCGCGCTGAAGCGGTCGGAGTCGCAGGTCGACCTGGTCAAGAAGGCGGAGAGCTACGGCGTCCCGGCCGAGTCGGTGGACGGCATGGACGCCCTGGCGGTGGGTGAGAGCACGCGGCGCGCGGTGGAGGTGATCCGCAGCGGCAGCGGTCCCTACTTCCTCGAGTTCCGCACCTATCGGTTCCGGGCCCACTCCATGTTCGACCCCGAGCTGTACCGCAGCCGGGCCGAGGTCGAGCGGTGGAGGGAGCGCGATCCCCTTGACCTGTTGGGGCGGCGTCTGGGGGAGGCGGGCTGGATGAGCGCGGAGGTCCGCCGCCGGATCGAGCAGGAGGTCGAGGCGGAGCTGGCGGATGCGATCGCCTACGCCGAGGAGAGCTCCCTGGAGCCGGTCGAAGACCTGACGCGGTTCGTGTACGCCGAGGGGGTGCGCTCGTGAACCAGCAGGCCAGCGCCCAGACCCCTGCGGCCACCGCCCCGCAGGCCGCCGTGGAGACCACCTACCGGGAGGCCTGCCGCGAGGCCCTGCGTGACGCCCTGCGGCGCGACCCCCGGGTGTTCCTCATGGGCGAGGACGTGGGCCGCTACGGCGGCTGCTACGCGGTGACCAAGGGGCTGCTGGAGGAGTTCGGCGAGGAGCGGGTCCGCGACACGCCCCTGTCCGAATCGGCCTTCGTGGGGGCCGGGATCGGC
>JAWLGW010000185.1:0-8875 GCA_041690735.1 Planctomycetota bacterium | reverse complement strand
TCCCGGCCCAGGAAGCGGGTGTACAGCAGATAGCCGCAGATGTGCAGGTTGATCAGCAGGTAGCCGTTGAGGACGATGACGTCCCAGGTGAGCATCGAGACCGGCCAGTTGAAGCGCCCCAGGCCGGGGATCAGGTGCCAGAAGCGGTCGGGTCGGCCCAGGTCGACCACCACGAACGCCAGGCACATGACGATCGCCGCGATCGCCAGCAGCTCGCCCACGATCGAGAGGTCGTGCATCTCCCGCTCGTGGTAGAGGTAGGCCGGGATGATCATCATCACCCCGCCGGCGGCGAGCCCCACCGCGAAGGTGAAGTTGGCGATGTAGAGCCCCCACGACACGTGGTCGCTCATGGCCGTGACGGCCATGCCGTCGCGGACCTGCACCCCGTAGGCGTGGAACCCGACCAGCGCCACCGCGGTCAGGAGGGTCATCCACACGTAGAACCAGACGCTGCCGTCGGTCGCCAGCCAGGCGGCCCGCGCCAGGAAGCGGGGGTAGCTGACGACGTGCGGGGTGCTGCCTGCGGCGTTCATGGGCTGCTCAGTCATCGAAGAAGTAATAGAAGCTGGGGCGGGTCCCCAGCTCCTCCTTGAGGACGAACACCCGCTTGTTGTCGAGGACCCAGCGGATCTCCGACTCGGGGTCGAGGAGGTTGCCGAACACACGGGCGCCGGTGGGGCACGCCTCGAGGCAGGCGGGCAGGCGCCCCTCGCGGGTGCGGTGCAGGCAGAAGGTGCACTTCTCCACCACGCCCTTGGGGCGCAGGCGGTTCGACAGGTAGCCCTGCTCGGGGTTGATCTCCTCGGCCGGGACCTCGGGGCGCGACCAGTTGAAGCGCCGCGCGTGGTACGGGCAGGCGGCCTCGCAGTAGCGGCAGCCGATGCACCAGTTGTAGTCGACGACCACCACCCCGTCGTCCTCCTTCCAGGTGGCCTCGACGGGGCACACGCTCACGCAGGGCGGGTTGTCGCACTGCTGGCACTGCACCGGCAGGTAGAACTTGTCGGGCTGCGGGACCGGGTGCTCGTAGTGGGCGTTCCCCTGCTCGAGGTCGAGCGTGCCCTTCTGCATCTCGAGCACCCGGATGTACGAGTTCTTGCTCGGCCGGTCGTGGTTGTTCTCGAGGTGGCAGGCCTCGGCGCACTTGCGGCAGCCGATGCAGATGCTCAGGTTGAGGGCGTAGCCGAACTTGACGCCGGGCTGGGGGCGGGGGTCCTTGATCGTGACCTCGGCGCCGTAGTCGCGGGCGGTCTCCTCCTCGAGCCGGCGCAGGACCGCCTGCAGGTCGCTCGGCGACAGCTCCTTGTAGTGGCGCTGCAGGAACTCGTCGACCGAGAGGTCGTCGCTCCAGGCGCGGAGCGGCGCGGCCGCCCGGGTGAAGGCCAGGGCGCCCAGCATGGCCCCCGCCCCCTTGAGGGCCGTGCGCCGGCTGACGACGGGGAGAGGCCTGGCCATGTCAGCGCTCCTTCGCCGGCGCGAACACCGGCCGCACTCGGGGGAAGGCCGGCGCGTGGGGGTCGTGGCAGTCGACGCAGTGGTTGCGCTGGCGGTCGCCGCGGCGCAGGTCCCACGCCCCGCGCATGCCGCCGTGAGCGCCGTGGTCGTAGTCGCGGCGCTGAGGCCCGTGGCACTGACCGCACAGGTCCATGACCTGCGGGAAGGGGAGCGGGCTGCCGTCGGCGAGGCGCAGCCGGTCGTAGTCGTCGGCGTCGTGGCAGGAGAGGCAGCTCAACTCGCCGTGCGCCACCCGCAGGCCTTGATGGAAGTCACGCAGGGGCACCCCGCTGCGGCGGGTGCGGTCGGGCGTGCGCACCGAGTGACAGGTCGAGCAGGCGACGGTGATCGGCTGGCCGGCGGCGTCTCGCTGGCCGGTGTCGACGTGCGGGGGCGCGGCCGGGGTGGGGATCCGCACGACGCCTGCCGGCGCCGCGGCCGCGGAGCCCGCCGGCGCGGCCGGCAGCCCCGCCTCGGGAGCCTGCGACCAGGCGACCCTCCAGGTGGTGACCACCGCCACCAGCGGCACCAGCGACAGCACGATCAGCTTGGGGACCAGCGCGCGGGCAGGGGATCTCACGGGTCGCTCCTCGAGGCGCCTCCTCGCGAGCCGAGTGCCAGTCGCCGCCGCGGGGCCGGTCGCACGTGAACCCTGCCCTCACGGGCTTCGCCAGCGTCGCGCCGACGCCCGAGTCACACAGGGGAGAATTGCGGACGCGCCGATCCGCTGAGCGGTCACCGCGGTGTGACGGACGGGCACGCCGGAGAGGAGCGGGGCGGTGCCCTCGCGAGCTCTGGGGAGGCGCGGGAGGGCGGCACGAGCGGTGCTACGACCTCCGCCGTGCCTGCGCGCCGCGGGCCGAGGAGACGTCATGACGACCAGCGCGCTGGTGGTCACCCTGAGCGAAGACTCCGCCGCCGCAGCCGAGCTGGAGGCCGCCTTGGCGCGAGACCCACGGTTCAGCATCGGCGAGCGGTCCGGCCGTCGGCTGCCGCTGGCCCTCGAGACCCCCGACCAGCGGGAGGCGACCGAGTGCTGGCGGTGGCTGCAGGCGCACCCGGGCGTGAGCTCGGTGGAGCTGCTGTTCGTCCACTTCGATGGCGGGCCGCTGGGCGCCCGCCCCGGGCGCGCTGACTCCAGCCGCCCACACTCCGACCGAATGGGGCTCGCGTCATGACCGTCGACCGCCGCGACTTCCTCCGCCTGTCCGCTCTCGCCAGCGCCTCGGCGGCCGTGGGGCTCTCCTCGCCCCGGGCCGAGGGGCGCGAGCTCCCCCGCGCGCCGGCGCCGCCGGCGATCCCCGGCGTGACCTGGGACAAGGCGCCCTGCCGGTTCTGCGGCACCGGCTGCCACGTGCAGGTCGGCGTCCGCGAGGGGCGCGTGGTCGCGATCGCCGGCGACCCGCAGGCCGCGGTCAACAAGGGGCTGCTGTGCGTGAAGGGCTACCACGTGGGCAGCATCCTGTACGGGCCGGACCGGCTGACCGAGCCGCTGGTGCGCAAGAACGGCCGCCTGCAGGCGACCAGCTGGGAGAAGGCGATCGACCTGCTGGCCCGGCGGATCAACGAGGCGCCCGAGCGGTTCGCCTTCTACGGCTCGGGGCAGTGGACGATCCCCGAGGGGTACGCGGCCCAGAAGCTGATGAAGGGCGGCCTGTCCAACAACCACATCGACCCCAACGCGCGCCTGTGCATGGCGTCGGCGGTGACGGGCTTCCTCAGCACCTACGGGGTGGACGAGCCGGCCAGCTGCTACGACGACCTCGACGTGTGCGACGTGGTGATCCTGTGGGGCAACAACCCCGCCGAGATGCACCCGATCCTGTTCAGCCGCCTCATGGACCGCCGCTCCCGCGGCGAGCAGGTGATGCTGATCGACCTCACCACCCGCCACACCCGCACCTCGGAGCACGCCGACGAGGTGCTGCTGTTCCGCCCCCAGTCGGACCTGGCGATCGCCAACGGGATCGCCCACCTGCTGCTCGCGGACGGGACCTGGGACCGGGGCTTCGTGGAGCGGCACTGCAACTTCCGGGGCGACACCGACCCGCCCAGCTTGTTCGGCAAGCCGATCTCCTTCGACGAGTACCGGGCCGCGCTGGCGCCCTACACGCCGGAGTACGTGGAGCGGCTGTCCGGCGTGCCCGCGGCCAAGCTGCGGCTGCTGGCCAAGCTGTTCGGCGACCGGAGCAAGCGGATCGTCAGCCTGTGGTGCATGGGCATGAACCAGCACACCCAGGGCACGGCGATCAACAACCTGGTGCACGGGGTCCACCTGCTGAGCGGCCACTGGGGCAAGCCCGGCGACGGGCCCCAGAGCCTCACCGGGCAGCCCGCCGCCTGCGGGACGGTCCGCGAGGTGGGCACGCTGGCCCACGCGCTGCCGGGTGGGCGCCTGGTCGCGAACGCCGCGCACCGGGCGCAGATGGAGGCGGCCTGGAACCTGCCGGAGGGGCGGATCAACCCCAAGCCCGGACACCACACCGTCGCCATGTGGGAGCAGTTCTGCACCCCCGCCAGCGAGGGGGGCGACATCGACACCCTGTGGGTGCAGGTCACCAACCCGGGTCAGACCCTGCCCAACGCCAAGGCCCTGTTCCAGCGCAAGGCGGCGCTGCCCGAGAAGTTCCTGGCGGTGAGCGAGGTGTACCCCACCAACACCACCGAGCTGGCCGACCTCGTGCTGCCGTCCGCGCTGTGGGTGGAGAAGAACGGGATCTTCGGCAACTCCGAGCGGCGCACCCAGCAGTGGTTCCGCATGGTCCAGCCGCCGGGGCAGGCCCGCGACGACTGCTGGCAGACGATCGCGGTGGCCCACCGCCTGCTGGAGCTCGGCCACCCGGGCATGAAGGATCGGGACGGCGAGTTCCTGTTCCGCGCCACCGACGCCGAAGGGAACGAGGTCCCGATCTGGGAGTGGGAGCGCTACTACGACGTCAACGTCGACGAGCGGCTGTACGAGGAGTACCGGCCGCTGACCCACCTCAAGCACAAGCACGTGGCCCCCTACGCCGAGCTGGTGAAGGCGCGCGGCATGCGGTGGCCGGTGGTCCAGACCCCCGAGGGAGGGTGGCAGGAGACCCGCTGGCGGTTCGTCGAGGGGCACGACCCGTTCGTCGGCGAAGGGAAGGGGATCCAGTTCTATCACTCCAAGACGGACGACGATCGGGCGCTGATCTGGTTCCGCCCCTACGTCCCGGCGCCCGAGGAGCCCGACGAGGCCTTCCCCTTCTGGCTGTGCACCGGGCGGGTCCTCGAGCACTGGCACACCGGCACCATGACCCGCCGCGTGCCGCAGCTCGAGCGGGCGGTGCCGGCGGCGTACGCCGAGCTCAACCCCGAGGACGCCGCCGCCCTGGGCGTGACCAGCGGCGACGCCGTGGTCCTCGAGACGCGCCGCGGGCGGATCGAGCTGCCCGCCTGGGTGGACGGGCGGGCGCGCCCTCCCCGGGGGACGGTGTTCGTGCCGTTCTTCGACGAGCGGGCGCGGATCAACGAGCTGACCCTCGAGGCGCACGACCCGTTCTCGAAGCAGCCCGACTACAAGAAGTGCGCCGTGCGGGTGTCGCGGCGCGCGCAGGAGTGAACGTGAGCGGCGAAGCGAGCCCCACCGAGCCGGCGGCGCCGGCGGCCTCACGCGCGGTTCAGGTGCTGGCCGTGGGCGTGGTCAGCCTGACCCTGCTGGCGTTCGGGGCCGGGCTCCGACAGGCGGAGCAGCGGACGGTCGCAGCGGGCCCGGTCGTGCCGAGCGAGGTCACCTCCGCGCCGCTGAGCGACGCGCCCGCGGACGCGCCCCAGGCGGTGGCGTACGCGGAGCGGCCGGCCAGCCTGAGCCTCAACGCCGGCTTCACCAGCGCCCTCGCGGACCTGCGACAGCGCGAGGTCGACCCGTTCGAGCCGCGCGAGGCCGGCTCGCTCGCCGACAAGCGCGAGGCGCTGGCGGCTCGCGCGCAGCGGCGGGCCTACGCGGGCGCGCCGCCGGTGATCCCCCACCAGGTGGCCGCGCGCAGCGCCGCCAGCTGCCTGGCCTGCCACGAGGACGGCCTGCAGGTGGGCGATCGGACCGCGTCGGCCATGCCGCACCGGCTGCTGAGCAACTGCCTCCAGTGTCACGCCCCGCCCCCGCCGGCCGCGCTGGCAGGACGGGACGGCGCCCCCGACAGCGCCTTCGCCGGCCAGGAGGAGCCGGTGGCCGGCGAGCGGGCCTGGCCCGGCGCCCCGCCGGTGATCCCGCACGGGACCTCGATGCGCGAGCGCTGCGTCGCCTGCCACGGTCCGACCGGAGCGGCGCCGCTGCGCACCACCCACCCCTGGCGGGTGAGCTGCACCCAGTGCCACGCCGCGTCGGCCGGCTTCGCCCGGTGAGAGCTCGGTGAGCGCGCCGCAGCGAGAGGTCAGTCGGCGGGACTTGTTCCGGATGCTGCGCGGACGGCCGGCGCCGACCGCCTCCGCGCTGCTGCGCGTCCGTCGCCTCGACCTGCCCGACGCTGCGCCCCCGCGTGCGGCGCGCCGAGCGCTGCCGGTCCACCGACCGCCGGGGGCCGCTCCCGAGGCCGAGCTCCTGGCCGGCTGCACCCGCTGCATGGACTGCGCCGGCGCCTGCCCGCACCAGGCGATCCGCGTCGCGCCTGCCCGGCTGGGCGCGGCGGCCGGCACGCCCGTGATCGAGGCCGCCGAGGCGCCCTGCTGGATGTGCGCCGATCGTCCCTGCATCACCGCCTGCGAGCCCGGCGTCTTGAGCGCACGCCGCCCTGCGCGCATGGGCAGCGCCCGTGTCCTGGCCCACGACTGCATCGCCGCCACGGGCTGCAGCGTGTGCGTGGAGCAGTGCCCGGTCCCGGGCGCGATCTCCCGCGTGGGCGGCCGGCCGGTGATCGACGCCGAGCGCTGCACGGGCTGCGGGGTGTGCCTGCACGTGTGCCCCGCGCCGCGCAAGGCGATCCTCCTGTTGCCCCGCACGGGCTGAGAGTGAGTGAGCGAATGAGCGACGTGACCTTCGACCTCGACCTCCCGCCCCTCCACACCGGGATCCTCGACGACGCGGCCCTCGCCGCCCTGGTCGACGACGTGCAGGCCTTGGCGACCGTGATCGCGGTGGTGCCCAAGCTCGGGCCTCGCCAGTACGCGCCCGAGCGGAGCGTGGGGCTCGAGGAGGGGGTGCGCCTGCTCGCCGACGGGGTCGTCACCGGCTTGCAGCTGCGCTACCAGTACGACGGGCGCGAGTGGTGGGACACGCTCCTGCGCGACGAGGGGCGCGGGTATCGCCTGGTGCGGATCGCTCACCCCAATGGGCCAGAAGACTTGCACGACTCGGCCCGCTGACGGCGAACAGCAGGGGCTGTCTTCCTCGCTCGCGCTCGCGCGACGTCTCGCCGAGCCGGACTGAACGTCCCCGAGGCAGCCAGCGCCGGTCGCTACCCCGTGCCCTCCGGCGTGTCCTTGAGCCGCGGCAGGATCAGCGACAGCCACAGGGCGGTGGCCAGCAGGAACGCGGCCGAGGCGAGGCCCATCCAGGTCCACAGGCGGGCCGGGTCGAGGCTCATGAGGCCGCGCGCCGCCAGGGCCACGACCACGAGCGCGCCCAGGGCCACGACGCGCCACAGCCGGCCGCGCACCAGGTGCGGGTAGCCGCCGTGGGCGAAGGTCACGTGCAGGCCGACCGCCAGGGCCATGAGGGCGAAGCCGCCCACGAACACCACGTGCAGGCCCGCCTGCTTGTGGAGGGGGAAGGCGGCCGCCAGGGCGAAGCCGAGGGGGATCGCCCAGGCGGAGCCCCACACCAGCCAGCGGTGCCAGCCGGGCAGGCGCGGCAGGCGGTAGATCCGGCTGGCCGCCAGCAGCACGACCAGGGTGAGCGCGGCGCGGATGCCGTGGCCGGCCTGCTCGGAGCCGGTCGCCTCCAGCCAGAAGGACCCGACCAGGACGGCGGCGGCGAGCAGGTGCCCGGCGCGGATGCGCAGGTCCCGCGGGCTGGTGGTGCCGTCGGGCGGCGCGTCGCCGCAGGTGAGCAGCGGGATCACCATGCCGCCCACGCCCAGGACCAGCCCCACCAGCATGCCCTGCAGGACGAGCGTCTTGCCGAGGGTGTGCAGGTACCAGTAGTCCTCCTTGAAGGCGCCGCCTACCCCGGTGAGGGCGGCGCCGACGACCCCCAGCAGGAAGGCGACCGGCACCCACACGAAGCTGTTGGGCGGCCGGCGGCGGGCGGTGGCGGAGCGGAAGCGGCGGACCGCGAACTCGACCACCACGATCACCAGGACCAGCCACGCCGTCTGCGACAGGGCGAGGGCCCGCCGGGTCTCGAACCAAGCCAGCGCCGTGGTGGCGACCGGCGCCGCCACGGCCACCGCCATCTGCCAGGCGGCGGGGGGCGTGGTGCCGGTGCGGCGCGGGATCGCGGTGAACAGGAAGCCCACCGCGAAGCACATCATGAAGCCCTGCACCTGCGCGATCGAGTGGAACACGCTGCTGTAGGCGCCCCAGCCCAGGGCGGCCAGGGCGAGCCAGTGGCCCACCCCGGCCCAGGCCAAGAGGACCCCCAGCGGGAACAGCACCCGGTACGGCTCGCGCCGGTAGGCGGGCGCCGCGGCCAGGGCGTCGCCGGCGGGGTAGGGCACCTCGGTGGCCGGGGCAGGAGGCGTGGACGCGCTCACCCGGACGCCTCGCGGGTCGCCTGGGAGGCGGCCTCGAGGGGACGGAACCGGGCGGTGAAGTGGCGCAGGACCGGCGGCTCCTCGACGATCTCCAGGCCGCGGATCGTGTCGGCGCGCTGGGCCAGGTCGGCCACGACCTCGACGACGTAGTCCACGTGGGACTGGGTGTACACCCGGCGGGGGAAGGCCAGCCGCACCAGCTCCATGGGGGCGTGCTCGCCCAGCATGACCCGGCCGATCTCGCAGGAGCGGATCCCCCCCGCCTCGTACAGGGCGCAGGCCAGCGCCTGTCCGGGCAGCTCCTCGGGGGCGAGGTGGGGGCAGAACCGGGCGGCGTCGATGTACACCGCGTGTCCGCCGGTGGGGCGGACGGTCGCCACGCCGGCCAGAGCCAGGGCCTCGCCCAGGTACTCGATCGAGCGAGCCCGGTAGCGCAGGTAGTCCTCCTCGAGCACCTCGCGGAAGCCGACCGCCATGGCCTCGAGGTCTCGGCCGGACAGCCCCCCGTAGGTGACGTACCCCTCGGTCAGGATCAGCAGGTTGCTGGCCTGGGCGAACAGGGCGTCGTCCCGCAGCAGCAACACCCCGCCCATGTTGACCAGGCCGTCCTTCTTGGCCGAGATCGTGGCCCCGTCCGCCAGGTCGAACTGCGCCCGCGCCAGCTCCGGGATGCTGCGGCTGGCCTGGCCGGCCTCGCGCTGCTGGATGAACCACGCGTTCTCGGC
>JAWLGW010000184.1:0-8884 GCA_041690735.1 Planctomycetota bacterium | reverse complement strand
GGCCGCGGGGCGCGCGGCCGCCGCCGCTGCCGGACTCCGCGCCGGGGGAGGACCGGCGCGAGCGGGCGCACCGCTACCTGCTGGAGGTGTGCCGCGAGGCGCTCGCCATGGCGGGGCTGGAGGCCGCGCCCGACGCCGAGCGGGCGGGACTGGTGGTGGGGAGCTCGCTGGCCGCGCAGGCCTCGGCCCCCAAGTTCTGGAGCTCGTACTTCGAGCACGGGGCCGCCGCCGCGGACTACGCCGCCCTGCGCAGCTACGACGTGGAGCTGCGCCTGGGGGACCTGTGCGAGCAGGTGGGCGTCGCGGGCGAGGCCTTCCTGGTGTCGAACGCCTGCGCGGCGGGCGCGACGGCGGTGGCCATGGCGGCCGACTTGCTGCGGCTGGGGCGGGCCGACTGGGTGCTGGCCTGCGGCTTCGACGCCCTCGACCTGCATACGCTCAGCGGCTTTGGCGCGATCAAGGCCCTCGACCCCGCGGGAGTGCGCCCCTTCGCCCAAGGGCGCGGCGGCATGCAGCTGGGGGACGGGTTCGGAGCGTTGATCCTAGAGCGCGAGGCCGATGCGCGCCGGGCCGGGCGGACTCCAGTCGGCCGGCTGCTCGGCTACGGCGAGTCGGCGGACGCCCACCACCTCACCCACCCGCAGCCCGAGGGCGAGGGCGCCGCCCTCGCCATGCGGCGCGCGCTGGCCCTGGCCGAGGTCGGGGCCGAGGCCGTCGACACGATCAACGTGCACAGCACCGCTACCGAGAGCAACGACCTGGCCGAGGCCCACGCCATGCGCGCCGTGCTGGGCGAGCGCCTGGCCGCGGTCCCCCTCACCGCCAGCAAGCCCGCGGTGGGGCACGCCCTGGGCGGCGCCGGGGCGGTGGAGGCGGTGATCGCCCTGCACGCCCTGCGGCAGGGGACGCTGCCGCCGACGGCCGCCCCACCCGGCGGCACGCCCGATCCGCTGTGCGGCTCCCTCGACCTCGTGATCGCGCCGCGCGCCACTACGGCGCGCACCGCGCTGAGCAACTCGTTCGGCTTCGGCGGCTGCAACGCCAGCCTCTTGCTGGCGCGCTGCGACGAGGAGCCGTTCGGTGCGTGAGCGGAAGAGCGCCGTCCTGGTGACCGGCCTGGGCGCGGTGTCGCCGCTGGGAGTGGGCGCCGAGGCCCTGTGGACCCGGCTGCTGGCCGGCGGCCCGCCGCCGCTGGCGGCGCCGCCGACCCGACCCGACCTGTCCCTGCCGCCGGCCCACGCCTTCGCCGAGGAGTTCCCCGCCGAGCAGTACGCCGATCGGCGGCGGGTGCGGAAGGCGTCCAACGCCACGCGCCTAGCCGTGGTCGCGGCCCGGTTCGCGGTGGAGGACGCGAGGCTGCCGACCGGCCCGCCCGCGGGCGACGAGACGACCGTGGTCCTGGGCACCTGCTTCGGCAGCAACGCCTACTACCTCAAGTTCCACGAGCGGGTGCTGCAGCGCGGGGCCGCCGGCGCGAACGCGGTCCTGTTCACCGAGAGCGTGTTCAACGCCCCCGCTGGTCACGTCAGCATGGACCACGGGCTGCGTGGCGCGAGCCTGGCCGTCGCGGGCGGCGAGGAGTCGGGGCTGTCGGCGGTGATCGCGGCGCACGACCGCCTGCGTCTGGGGGCGGCGCGCGCGGCGCTCGCCGGGGGCGTGGAGGAGTACTCGGACCTGGTGCAGGCCTCGCTGCTGAGCGAGGGGCGCCTCTGCGGCGCCGCGCCGGGTCTGAACGACGAGGCGGGGCCGATCGCCGAGGGGGCCGCGGTGCTGGTCCTCGAGACCGAGGAGGTCGCGCGAGCGCGGGGAGGCGCCGCCTACGCCGCGGTCCTGGGGGTAGCGCGAGCCCGGCCCCGCTCGCCGGGCGATGGTGCGGCGCGCAGCGATGCGATCCGCCGCGCGGTGACCAGCGCCTGCCGGCAGGCCGGCGTGGCGCCCGTCGAGGTGGACCTGGTGCTGGCGGGCGGGGCCGGAGGGGCACGCAGTCGCGCCGAGCTCGCCGGGCTGCGCGCGGTGTGGCCGGCGCCGGACCGGCCCCGCTGGCTGTGTGCGCCGCAGGCGCAGTGGGGCGAGGGGTTCGCCTTCACCTCGGCCGCGCTGGTGGCGGTGGGCGTGCGCGCCGTCGCGGCCGGCGTCATCCCGCCCGGGTGTCCCGGTGGGGCGCCGCGGCCGACGGACTGGCCGGCGGGGCTCGCGGCGGCCGACGAGGCGCTCGACAGCGCGGCCGTCGACCCGCCCGAGACCTGCCTGGTCCTCGCCACGAGCGAGCCCGGCGCGGTCGCCGCGGTGCTGTTGGGGCGCGCGCCGCAGGACGTGTCCCGGGGGTGAGCGCGGTGGTGGTCACGGGGGCGGGGCTCGTGTCTCCCGCGGGCGCGGGGCTGGGGGCCCTCCGCGCGGCGCTGCAGGCGGGGCGCGTGTGCCTGGCGCCCTTGCCCTCGCACGTCGCTCGCGACCTGCCGCTCGGCTTCGGCGGGCGCGTGCCGCCCGAGGTCGACCCGCCCGACCCCAGGCAGCGAGCGGTCGCGCTGGGTCGCCTGGCGATCGCCGAGGCGCTGGGCACGGCGCCGCCGCCGCTCGACCGCACCAGCCTCGCCCTCGGCTCGGGGCTCGGCACCATGGAGCGCACCGAGCGTGCCCTGTCCGAGGGGGTCCCGAGCGCCCTGGCGCCCCTGCATCCCCACGCGCTGACCTGCGCCCTGGCGGAGGCGGCCGGGCTGGGGGGGCCGCGGCGCACCTTCGCCGTGACCTGCGTCTCCGGGCTGTTCGCCCTGGAGCAGGCGCTCCTCGACCTGCGCCTGGCGCGCGCCGAGGCGACGGTGGTGGTGGGGCTCGAGACCCTGAGCCGGACCATTCAGGCCGGGTTCTGCGCTCTGGAGGCCCTGTCGCGCACCGCCGGGCCCGACCACCCCAGTCCCACCGACGGGATCGTGCTGGGCGAGGGCGCCTGCGCGCTGCTGCTCGAGGACGAGGAGCAGGCGCGGTCCCGCGGGGCGCGGGCGCTGGCGCACCTCCTCGGCCAGGGGATCCGCGCCGACGCGGTGCACCTGACGTCGCCGGCCACCGCAGGCGTCGGCATGCGGGCGGCGATCGCCGAGGCCCTCGGCGACCGCGCGCCCGCAGACGTCGCGCGGGCGGCGCCGCCCGCGCCGGCGTCGCCCGCGTACCGGGAGCTGTACGACAACGCGCTGCGCCCCCTGCTGGGTGCTGACTGGGAGCGGCGCGCCGCCACCTGGGAGGGCACGACCGGGCACCTGCTGGGCGCGTCGGGCCCCCTCGGCGTCGCGCACCTCGCCTCGCTCCTAGCGCCGGGAGAGCTCGGCCTGGCCCTGACCGTCGGCTTCGGCGGCCTCAACGGCGCCACCCTGGTGGGGGCGCCGTGACCGGCGACGCCCGCCTGGTCGCGGCCTCGTGGGGGAGCACCGCGCGGGACGACCTCGAGGACCGGTTCCCCGGCAGGTGGGACCCCAAGCGGGCGCTGCACGCCGACCTCCGGCCCCTGGTGGCGGCGGTGCAGGAGGCGCTCGGGAGCGCGGGCTGGAGCGAGGCGGAGGCCGGCCTGGTGGTGGCGGTGGATCACCACGGCTGGGCCCCGGGGCTCCGCTTCGGGCGCGCCCTGGCGGGCGCGGGGCGCGCGCGGCCGTCGGACTTCCTCCACTCGCTACCCTCCACTCCGGCGGGCTCCCTCGGGATCCTGTTCGGACTGTCCGCGTACCAGGCGACGGTGCACCAGGGCGCCGGCTCGGGGGTGGCGGCGCTGGCCCACGCCTGTGACCTGCTGGCGGCGCACCGCCTGGAGCGAGTCGTGGTCGCCGCGCTCAGCGCCGTCGACCGCGAGGTCGCGGCGGCGGTGGGCGGGGAGCCGACCCCCTTCCGGTTCGCCGCGGCCCTGTGCCTGGCCGGCCGCGGCGGCGGCCCGCAGGTCGAGGCCGCGGTGGGCGCGCCCGGCGCCGAGCCCTGGCCCGATCGGCCCGGCGAGGACCTGGCCTCGCTCGCCCCCGGCGACCTGTCGGGGACCATCCCCAGCGGTTACCGTGTCCTCGCCGCGCCCAGCCTGGCCGCGGTGGCGCGGGTGGCCGGCGAGCTCGGCCCGTCCGACCCCGAGCGGGTCCTGCGCCACCGGGACCCCTGGTTCGGGGACGCCGGCGCCGTGCGCCTGAAGCGCGGGAGCTAGGAGAACGCCCATGGCGAGCGAGGAGCAGAAGCTGCGCATCAAGCAGATGTTGGTGGAGAACCTGCAGATGCGCATGGCTCCCGAGGAGATCGGGGACACGATCCCCCTGTTCGGCGAGGAGGGGCTCGGCCTCGACTCGGTGGACGCGATCGAGGTCGTGGCTGGGATCGAGCAGGAGCTCGGCTACGCCTTCACCGACGAGGAGGAGGCGCGTCAGGTCATGCGGGACGTGGCCACCCTGGCCGACTTCCTGGCCAACCAAGGCAAGCTGTAGGCGGTGGGCGCCGCCCGCAGCGCGATCCTGGGGGCCCCGCCCCGCGACATGACGCCCTTCGCGGCGATCCCGCCCCAGGCGCGTTCGCCGGAGCTGTTCCAGGCGAACGCTGTGATCGCGGCGCTGGTGACCCAGCGGGCGATCGACGTGCTCGGGCAGCTGGGCATCGCGCCGGGTCCGCTCGCCCACCCCGACGCATGGGCCCCGGCGCTGGCGGAGCAGGCGGGCGTGCAGCCCCAGCGCCGCTCCGCCTTCACCTGGTTGCTCGAGCTCCTGGCGAGCCGCGGCCGCGTGGTGGACCCCGGCGACGGGGGGCCGCCGCGCCTCGAGCCGCCGCCCTGGAGCGGCGAGGAGCTGGCCCAGGCAGTGCGGGAGGCAAGCCCCGGCGTCGCGCCCAGCGTCGCGCTGATCGAGCGGGCGGCGGAGCACTACCCCGCCGTGCTGCGCGGCGAGCGGCTGGGCGCCCGGGTGCTGTTCAGCGCCGCCGCCCTCCCCCTGTGGACCGCCTACTTCAGCAACGATCACCCGGTGAACGCCTCGGTCAACGCCCTCGCGGCGCAGGCCGCGGCCGCCGCGCTGTCGGGGCAGGCGCTGCGGATCCTGGAGGTGGGCAGCGGCTGCGGCAGCAGCGCGATCGCCTTGCTGGAGGCGCTGGGCGACCGCGTCGGCCGGCTGGTCCTGAGCGACGTCGCGCCGGTGTTGCTGGCGCGGGGGCGCCGCGCGGTGCAGGCCGCCTTCCCCGCGGCGCCGGTCGAGGCGCGCACCCTCGACGTGGACCGGCCGCTGGCCGAGCAGGGGGTGGAGGCCGCCTCCTTCGACCTGGTGCTGGGGGTGAACATCCTGCACGCGGCGGAGGACGTGGAGGCCAGCCTGCGCGCGCTGCGGGGTGCGCTGGCGCCGGGGGGCGCGCTGGTGCTGGGCGAGGCCACCCGCGCCGCCCCCAGCCGGCCGGTCCCGCTCGAGCTGGTGTTCCAGCTCAGCGACGCCTTCGCCGGCTTCCTCCCCTGGGCCGCCTGGCCCCCCCTGCTGCGCCGGGCGGGCTTCGAGCAGGTCGAGACGCTCCCGGCCGACATGAAGCGCTGCGTCGAGGCCTACCCCGACTTCACCCTGTGCGCGCTGGTGGCGCGATGACCGACCCGCTGATCGCGCGGCTGCCGCAGGAGCCCCCCTTTCGGTTCCTCGATCGGGTGGTGCGCCACGACCCGCCGCGGGAGGCCGAGGCCGAGACGACCTTTCCGCAGGGGGACCCGATCTTCGCGGGCCACCTGCCGGGCGACCCGATCGTGCCCGGTGTAATCATCATCGAGGCTCTGGCCCAGCTCTCGGGGCTGGTCCTGCTCGCGCCCCGGGGGAGCGACGGGGGCGAGGGAGCGAGCGGCGGGGGCCGCGTGCGCGGGTATCTGGCCGGCGTCTCGCGGCTGCGCTTCTTCCGCCGGGTGGGTCCCGGGGAGACGCTGCGCCTGCGCTCGGCCCTCGACCGCCAGCTGGGCAGCGCCGCCCAGTTCGCCGTCTCGGCGCGGGTCGGCGACGAGCGGGTCGCGGAGGGCACGATCACCGTGGGCGGGATCGGCGCCGGGGACGCTACCCCCTGAGCCCCCAACGGTTGCGCCGCGACGACCGACCACCGGAAGGAGCGGCCCGTGGTATCGTCGCGGCCCGACCGAATGGGGTCGCGCCCCGGCCGTCCCACGCCGCATCCTCACGTTCCTTCGCCTCCGCCCCCCACAGCGCCCCCAGACACGCCTCATGCGCATCTGCGACCTGACGACGCTCTACATCGACGGCGGCGAAGGCGGCGTCAACACCTACCTGCTGGAGAAGGCGCGCTACCTGCAAGCGCAGCCCGGGGCCAGCCACGTCGCGATCGTGCCCGGCGAGCGGGACGAGCGACGGGAGCTGTTCGGCACCACCCTGTACACGCTCCGCAGCCCGCGCTTGCCCAGCAACCCGCAGCACCGGGTGCTGACTCGCTTCGGCGAGGTGGGGCGGATCCTGCGGGACCACGCGCCCGACATCGTCGAGGTCGACTGCGCCTACCTGCTGGGGCAGGTGGCGACGCGCGCGCTCACCGACGCGCCGGTGATCGGCTTCTACCACGTCCACCTGCCCACGTTCATCGCCCGCCCGCGGGCCTCCCGCTTCGGGTCGTTCTTCGCCGGCGCCGCCGAGCGCGCCACCTGGCGCTACGTGAGCTACTGCAACCGCTCCTGCGACCGGCTGGTGGTGACCTCCCAGGACATGTATCGCCGCCTGTCGCGGTCGGGCTTCGAGGGGCGCCTCGACCTGGTGCCGCTCGGCGTCAACCTCGACCTGTTCCAGCCCCGCCAGCGGACGGACGCGTCGGGGGACCGGCCGACCGAGGTCTTGTACGTGGGCCGCCTCAGCCGGGAGAAGGATCTGGACACGTTGCTGCGGGCCTTCGAGCGCCTGCGCCCGCGCGAGGACTGGCGGCTGACCCTGGTCGGCGACGGCCCGGTGCGCGGGGAGCTCGAGGCGCAGGCGGCGGGCGACCCGCGGGTCCGCTTCCTCGGCATGCGCCCCTACGGCGAAGAGCTGGGGGAGCTGTACGCCCAGGCCGACGTCCTGGCCCAGCCCAGCCCCAACGAGACCTTCAACCTCACGGTCCTCGAGGGGCTGGCCTCGGGGCTGCCGGTGGTGGCGGTGTGCCAGGGCGGGCCGCTCGACCTCGTGACCCGTGAGGTGGGGGCCCTGGCCAGACCGAGCGACCCCGCCGACTTCGCCCGCAAGCTGGAGGAGGTCGCGGCCCGCGGGATCGACCCGGCCGCCTGCCGGCGGTTCGTGGAGCAGACCTTCCCCTGGCAGCGGACCTTCGACCGCTTGCTCGGGGTCTACGAGCGCGCCCTCGATCGGTCCCGGTCCGGCCTCGCGGGATGAGCGGTCAGCAGTCAGCCATCAGCAGTCAGGGCGACCTGTGCGGCTCAGGCTCTGGCGCTGGGTCACGCTGACTGCTGAACGCTGAGCGCTGACGGCTACAGGGGGCGACAGCCGGTCTCCCCGGCTACACTCGCTCCTGCATGGCGTTTAGCGGCAACGTCTCCACCATGGGGCTCGATCAGGTGATCGGGTTCCTGGCCAAGAACGCCCTCGACGGGCTGCTGACCGTCGACAGCGAGCAGGCTCGCTTTCAGCTGTTCTTCGACGAGGGGAAGATCCTGTTCCCCCTGGCGCGGCCCGGTTCTTCGGGCCGCCTCTCGCCCGGGGACCTGGCGGCCCTGCGGGCGCGAGCGGAGGAGCTGCGCGGCGGCGGCCGCGGCACAGGCAAGCCGTCGCCGCGGCCCAAGGCGTCGGGGTCGCTGCGGCGCAGCGCCCTCGAGGAGCTGCTCGGGCGGGCCGGCGCGATCGCTCAGGGCGCGACGCCGCCGCCCAAGGGCTCGGGCCGCCTGTCGCGGGCGGCCCTCAGCGACCTCATGGACCGGGCCCGGGACGTGCAGGCCGAGCGGGGCCGCTCGCAGCTCACCGACGACCTGCACGAGCTGTTCGGCTGGAGCGAGGCCCGCTACACCTTCGAGCCCGGGCAGGTGCCGCCGGCGGTGCGCCGCGGGGTGAGCGGCGGGCGGACCCTGTGCGTCGACTCGACCAGCCTCCTCATGGAGCTCGCCCGCCGGGCCGACGAGGTGCGTCGGTATCCCGTCCGGCCGAGGCGGCGGCGCGCCAACGAGAGCAAGCCGGCGCAGCAGGACACCCGCGTCGTCAAGCGGCCCACCCTGCGGCCGTCGCCGCAGGCGCAGCGGGCGGACGAGGAGGCGCTCCTCGCGGGCGACCTGGAGGGGATCGGCCTGGCGGCGGTGCTGCAGGCCCTGCGGGATAACCGCCACACCGGCACCTTGGAGATCCGCGCCGGCGGCCGCACCGAGCGGGTGTACTTCTCGCAGGGCGCGGCTTACCTGCTGCGGCGCAAGAGCGACGCGGACGCCTTCGTGGCCTTCTTCCTGGGCGAGTCCGGGGCCCGCGCCGTGAATGACCTGGCCCAGTCAGGGATCTGGCAGCGTTCGGCGCAGGTCGCCGAGGACGACCTGTCGGCCACCGACCAGCGCGACATGAAGGAGGCGGTCCTCGATCTCCTGTTCCTCGAGGATGCCGAGTTCGCCTTCCGCCTGGAGGAGCTGCCCAGCGAGTTCTATCTGACCCCCAAGGACGTGACCAAGGTGGCCCTGCACACCGACCGGTTCCTGTACGAGGCGATCGGGCAGATGACCCGCTGGGACTGGGTCCGGCGCGCCGTCGGCGGCAACCAGGCGGTGGTGCGCTTCTTCTCCCCCCAGCGCAAGCTGAGCGCGGTGCGCGACGTCGCCGAGTGGCTCACCCTGGTGGACGGCCGCCACTCCCTCGACGACCTGGTGCGCGCCTCCCGCCAGCCCCGCCTGGCGGTGGGCGAGACCCTGGCGCAATTGGTCGAGGGGGGAGCGCTAGAGGTGGTC
>JAWLGW010000183.1:0-8889 GCA_041690735.1 Planctomycetota bacterium | reverse complement strand
GTCCGCCTGCTCGTGGGCCCACTCGCGATACTCGCGGCAGGGCTTGGAGATCTCGCTCAGGTAGCGCTCCCGATCGGGCGGGATCACGGCGCGCGCGGTGTCGGTGGTCCGCCGCTCGTCCGCCGCGAACGAGCTGGTGAAGCCCCCGCGCGCCGACGCCGCCTGGCGCTCGTTGAGGGCCGCGATCAGGTGGGCGTACAGGGCGTTGACCCCCGAGTCGTTGAAGTTGGCGGCGCTGGTGCCGAACACCGGCAAGGTCTTGGGGTCGCGGTCGAACCACTCCCGGTTGCGCTGCACCTGCTTGCGCACATGGCGGAGCGCGTCCTCGCTGCCGCGGCGGGTGAACTTGTTGATCACCACCATGTCGGCGTAGTCGAGCATCTCGATCTTCTCGAGCTGGCTGGGGGCGCCGAACTCGGCGGTCATGACGTACAGCGACAGGTCGGTCACCTCGGTGATCGCGCTGTCGCCCTGGCCGATCCCGGCGGTCTCGACGAACACCAGGTCGAACAGGCCGCTCTGCTGCACCACCTCAAGCACCGGCCGGAGCGCGGTCGACACCTCGGAGCGTGACCCGCGGGTGGCGAGGGAGCGCAGGTACACCCGCTCGTTGCGGAGCGAGTTGAAGCGGATCCGGTCGCCCAGCAGCGCGCCGCCGGTGCGCCGCTTGGTGGGGTCCACGCACAGGACGCACACCCGCGCCTGGGGGTGCTCCTCCACGAACCGGCGCACCAGCTCGTCGGTGAGGCTGCTCTTGCCAGCGCCGCCGGTGCCTGTGAGGCCGACCACCGGCGCCCGGGGGGTCTCCTCGCCCGCGGCCCCCTCGCCGGTCAGCTCCGCCCGGGTGATCGCCCGGGCCAGCGCCGCGAACGGCTGCTCGGCCGCCGGCTCCTCCAGTCTGGCAGGGTCGAAGTCGCACCCCGCCACGACCTCGTTGATCATGCCCTGCAGCCCCAGGCGCCGGCCGTCCTCGGGGGAGAAGATGCGGTCGATCCCGGCCCCGTGCAGCGCCTCGATCTCGCGGGGGACGATCACGCCGCCGCCGCCGCCGTAGATCTTCACGTGCGCGGCCCCCTCCTCGTCGAGGCGCCGGCGCATGTAGGTGAAGTACTCCACGTGGCCGCCCTGGTAGCTGGTGATCGCCACCCCCTGGGCGTCCTCCTGCACCGCGGCCCGCACCACCTCGTCCACGCCCCGGTTGTGGCCGAGATGGATCACCTCCACCCCGGTCGCCTGCAGGATCCGGCGCATGACGTTGATCGCCGCGTCGTGCCCGTCGAACAGCGCGGCGGCGGTCACCATGCGCACCGCGTGCCGCGGGCGGTAGGGCTCGGCGGCGGCAGGGCGCGGCGCGGCCTGGGGGGCGGGCGCGGCGGGGGTCGGGGTGCGGGGGCTCATGCTGGGCCCTCCTCCGGGGCGTGCGGGTCCTGGCTGAAGGCCTCCAGGATACGGCGTGCGGCGAGACCGGGTGGCAGACGGCCCTCGCGGACCGCCGCCTCGACCTCGGGGAGCAGGCGGGCCACCCGGGGGGCGCGTCGCAGCGCCGCCAGCAGGCCCTCCTCGACGAGCGACCACATCCAGCGCACCTGCTGCCCCCGGCGCGCCGCCTCCCAGGCGCCGCTGGCCTCGGCCTGCGCCCGGTGGGCCAGGGCCTGCTCCCACAGGGCCGCCACCCCCTCGCCGGTCAGCCCGCTGACGGTGAGCACCGGCGGCTCCCAGCCGGGAGCATCGGCGTGGTCCGTCGGGTGACGGGTCAACCGCAGGGCCGTCTCCAGCTGGCGGGCCGCCGCCCGGGCGCGGGGGACGTTGTCGCCGTCCGCCTTGGTGATCGCGAACAGGTGCGCCAGCTCGAGCACGCCCCGCTTGATCCCCTGCAGCTCGTCGCCGGCCCCGGTGAGCAGCAGGACCAAGAAGGTGTCGACCATGCTGGCCACCGTAGCCTCGGATTGCCCCGTGCCGACGGTCTCCACCAGCACCACGTCGTAGCCCGCGGCCTCGCACACCAGCAGGGCCTCGCGGGTGCGCGCCGCCACGCCGCCCAGGGTGGCGCCGGCCGGGGAGGGGCGCACGAAGGCCATGGGGTCGCTGGCCAGGCGGCTCATGCGGGTCTTGTCGCCCAGGATGCTGCCCCCGGTCACCTGGCTGGTGGGGTCGACGGCCAGCACGGCCACCCGACGGCCGGCCGCCGTCAGGTGGCTCCCCAGCGCCTCGATGAACGTGCTCTTGCCCACCCCCGGCACCCCGGTGATCCCGAGGCGGTGGGCCCCCCCGGCGCTCGGCAGCAGCCGGGCGAGCACCTGCTGGGCGCGCGCCTGGTGGTCGGGCCGCGCGCTCTCGAGGAGCGTGATGGTGCGGGCCAGCACCGCCCGGTCGCCGGCGAGCACGCCCTGGACGTGCTCCTCCACCGACAGGTCCCGCCGGGCGGCGCGCGCCGCGGCCGGGGCGCCGGAGGCGTCGGCCCGGGTCACGGAGAGCCCTCGGTCAGCGGGCGCAGCCCGAGGCGCTCCGCCAGGGCGCCGAGCAGGGTGGCGGCCGCCGCGGGGATCACGGTCCCCGGCCCGAACACGGCGGCGGCGCCGGCCGCCTCCAGCGCCGGGACGTCCTGCGGCGGCACCACGCCGCCGACCACGATCATGATGTCCTCGCGCCCCAGCCGCGCCAGCTCCTCGCGCAGGGCCGGCACCAGGGTCAGGTGGCCGCCCGCCAAGCTGCTCACCGCCGCCACGTGGACGTCGTTCTCGACCGCCTGCCGGGCCGTCTCCTCGGGGGTCTGGAACAGGGGGCCCAGGTCGACGTCGAAGCCCAGGTCGGCGAAGGCGCTGGCGATCACCTTCTGGCCCCGGTCGTGCCCGTCCTGGCCCATCTTGGCCACCAGGATCCGGGGCCGGCGCCCCTCCTGCGCCGCGAAGGCCTCGACCTGGTGGCGGACTCGAGCCACCGCGTCCGTCTCGTCGCCCACCTCGCCACTGTAGACGCCGGAGATGGTCTGGACCACGGCCTGGTGGCGGCCGAACACCTCCTCGAGCGCCGCGCTGATCTCGCCCACGGTGGCGCGCGCCCGCGCCGCGTCGATCGACAGCGCCAGCAGGTTCCCCTCGCCGGTCCGGGCCGCCGCCGTGAGGGCGGCCAGCGCCTCCCGCACCGCCGCGGGGTCGCGCTCGCGCCGCAGCCGCTCCAGCCGCTCCAGCTGGGCGCTCCGGACGGCGGTGTTGTCGACCTTGAGCACCTCGACCTGCTCGGGGGCGCTCGGCCGGTGCGTGTTCACGCCCACCAGCGCCTGCCGCCCCGAGTCGATCCGGGCCTGCGTGCGGGCCGCCGCCTCCTCGATCCGCATCTTGGGCACCCCGGCCTCGATCGCGCGGGTCATGCCGCCCAGCTCCTCCACCTCGTCGAGGTGGGTCTGGGCCCGGCGCACCAGCTCGTGGGTCAGCCGCTCCACGTAGAAGCTGCCGGCCCAGGGGTCGACGGTGCGGCAGGTGTCGGTCTCGCGCTGCAAGAACAGCTGCGTGTTGCGGGCGATCCGCGCGCTGAAGTCGGTCGGCAGGGCCAGCGCCTCGTCGAAGGAGTTGGTGTGCAGCGACTGGGTCTGTCCCTGCGTGGCCGCCATGGCCTCGACGCAGGTGCGCACCACGTTGTTGTAGACGTCCTGCGCGGTGAGGCTCCAGCCCGAGGTCTGGCAGTGGGTGCGCAGGGCGAGCGACTTGGGGTTCTTGGGGGCGAAGGGCGCCATGAGCCGCGCCCACAGGAGGCGGGCCGCGCGCAGCTTGGCGACCTCCATGAAGGGGTTCATGCCGATCCCGAAGAAGAACGAGATCCGGGGGGCGAAGGCGTCGACCGCCAGGCCCGCCTCGAGGCCGGTGCGCACGTACTCGACCCCGTCGGCCAGCGTGTAGGCGAGCTCGAGGTCAGCGGTCGCCCCCGCCTCCTGCATGTGGTACCCCGACACGCTGATGCTGTTGAAGCGCGGCATGCGCTCCGACGTGTAGCGGAAGATGTCGGCCACGATCCGCATGGAGGGGCGCGGCGGGTAGATGTACGTGTTGCGGACCATGAACTCCTTGAGGATGTCGTTCTGGATCGTCCCGGCCAGCTCCTCGGGCGGCACGCCCTGCTCCTCGGCCGCCACCACGTACAGAGCCAGCACCGGCAGCACGGCGCCGTTCATGGTCATGGAGACGCTGACCCGGTCCAGCGGGATCCCCGCGAACAGCACGTTCATGTCCAGGATCGAGTCGATCGCCACCCCCGCCATGCCGACGTCCCCCACCACCCGGGGGTGATCGGAGTCGTAGCCCCGGTGGGTGGCCAGGTCGAAGGCCACCGACAGCCCCTTCTGCCCCGCGGCGAGGTTGCGCCGGTAGAAGGCGTTGCTCGCCTCGGCGGTGGAGAAGCCGGCGTACTGGCGGATCGTCCAGGGGCGCAGCACGCACATCGAGGCGTAGGGTCCGCGCACGTAGGGGGCGAGCCCCGGGAGCGTGCCCAGGTGATCGGCCCCCTCGAGGTCGACGGCGGAGGCGACCGGCTCGAGGGCGATCCCCTCGGGGGTGCGCCAGGTGAGGCCGTCGAGCGAGGTGCCGAGCGCCGCCGCCAGGTCTTCGGCGCGGTCTGCCCAGGCGCGGCGCGCCTGCGCCGGGTCGGGGGGAGCGGCGGGGCCCGCCTCGAAGGGGACGTCGGCGAAGCTGGGGATGCTCACGCGCTCACCTCCAGGCGATCGAGGAGGTCCGCGAGGAAGGCCACCACGTCCTGACCCAGGTGCACCCACCCGTCGACCCCGGCGGACCGGTCGGCGGCCTCTCGCTCCCCCGGCGCGCCGGCGACGGTGATCCGGGCGGCGCCGGCCTCGCGCAGCGCGGGGGCGACGCTCGGCAGCAGCTCGCCGTAGCGGGGGTCGCTCGAGCACACGATCGCCTCGCGGCAGCCGCTGGCGCCGAAGGCGGCGGCGGCCGAGGCCGCGTCGGCGTATCCCTCCCCCTCGGGCGCGACCGCCTCGACCCCGCCCGCGGCCAGCAGGTGGGTCACCCACACCGTCCGAGCGGTGTGCTCGGCGAGCGGACCCAGGCTGGCGAGGAACACCCGGGGCCGGGCGCCGCGCCGCGCGAGGGCGGCGTCGCTGCGCGCGCGCAGGGCCTCGAAGGGCGCCGCCAGCCGTCGCACCGGCAGGGGCGCCACCTCGACCGCCGCGTGTCGGGGCTCGAGCACCCCGCCGGCCAGGGCCGCGCGCAGGGCGTCCTGAGGAGCGGCCGCGTCCCACAGGGAGGCCCCGCCCGCAGCAGGAGCCGGCGCCGCCGGGGGGCTGGCCTGGGGCAGGCGCCGCGCCGCGCCGGCCGCCGCCCCTATGGCCGGTAGGGGCGGCTCGTCGAGGAGGGGGAACTCGCTCACGCCGACGATCGCCTGCTTGCGCTGCGCCACGTCGCGCTCCCGCCGGACGGCCGTCTCGGCGACCCGCTCCTGGACCCAGCCCGAGGCGAGGGCGGCCCCCAGGCCGCCCTCGCGCTCGACCGCCCGCAGCACCGCCCACGCCTCGCGGGCCAGGGCCTCGGTGTGGGCCTCGATCGCGTAGGCGCCGCCGGCGGGGTCCACCACCCGGTGCAGGTGGCTCTCGAGCTGGAGGATCGTGTGGGTGTTGCGCGCCAGGCGCCGCGCCGCGGGAGACGGCTCGCGCGCCAGCGCGTCGAAGGGGGTGAGGGTGATGCGGGCGGCGCCCCCCACCGCGGCGGCGAACCCGGCGGCGGTGGCGCGGAGCACGTTCACCCAGGGGTCGCGGACCGTGAGCATGCGGGCGGCGCTCTTGGCGTGCACCGTCGCGCTCCGGGGCGGGGGTCCCTCCCCCGCGGCCTCCAGCACCCGCGCCCACAGCCGCCGCAGGGCCCGCAGCTTGGCGATCTCCGCGAACAGCTCCGCGTCCACGCTCACCGAGAAGGTGACCTGCCGGGCGGCGGCCGGCAGGTCGAGCCCCGCGGCGCGGCCCGCCCGCAAGTACTCGAGCCCGGCCGCCAGGGCGAAGCCCAGCTCCTGCGGCCGGCTGGCGCCGGCGTCGTGGTAGGGGTGCGTCGCCACCTGCGCGGCGGTCACCCAGGGCAAGCTGCGCTCGGTCCAGGCCATGAGCGCGCCCAGGCTCCCCAGCGCCTCGTCCGTGGCCTGCGGCAGCCGGCCCGCGCGGGCCAGGCTGCCCAGCGGGTCGGCGCCGAAGCCGCCGCGGGTCGCCTCGGGGGCGAGCGCGCGCCGGCTCCACAGGGCACACAGCAGCCCCGCCGCGGGCGCGAAGGCGCCGCCCGCGTCGAGGAACAGCTCCACCTCGCCCAGGGGAGCTCCCTCGAGCAGGCGCTCGAGGTCGGCCAGGGTCGTGACCGGCAGCCCCCCGCTCCCTTCCTCCTCGCGCAGGCGAAGGATCAGGCCCGAGGCGCCGCCCGCCAGCTCGTCGCGGACCGTCGCCGCCCCGGCGTCGAGGTCGGCGCAGGCGACCTCCGCCACGATCCCCCAGGCGCGGGGGGCGTTGCCGAGGGGGCTGCTGCCGCGGGTGAAGGGCGCGCCTCCCGGCAAGCCACCGGCGTCGCCCGCGGGCACGTCGGCGTCGGTGTACAGCGGCTGCACCTCCACCCCGTCCAGGGTGCGGGTGACGAGGCGCTCGAAGGGCGCGCCCCGGAGGTCGCGCGCCACCAGCTCGCGCCAGCGCTCCAGGCGGGGCGGCGGGAAGGGGTCGGCGGTGGAGTGGGTCATGGGCTCATTGTCGATGATGCCGCCAGGGGGGCAAACGCTACCGAGCCCCGGGCGCAGCGTCGGGCCCCTCCGCCTGCCGGCGCCGCCGCCCAGGGGTACACTTGGGTCCATGAGCGACGCGATCGAGCGCAACGACGAGGGCGGCCCGCTGCGGCGGGACGAGGACATGCCCGTGGTGGCGCGCATGGTGGTCGAGGTCCGCTCCGACGGCACGCGCACCCTGGCGCGGGGCGCCATGGAGGACCTGGTCACCGGTCAGCAGGTGGCGATCGAGACCCCGGCCCTGACGCCGGTGGAGCTGGCCGCCCACCTGTCGAAGAGCCTCCTGCTGGTGAGCGGGCTGGCCCGCGACGCGGTGCGCGGCAGCGTGAGCGCGCTCGTACCCGAGCGGGTGCGCCGCCTCAAGCGCCGCCTGCTGGGTTGAGTCAAGGAGCGACAGCAGGGCGCTGTCGCTGGCGCGGGGGCCCCGGCGACCAGCGCTCGCCGCCTCAGCGTTCCTGGGGGTCGGGCTCCTTGCCCACGTCGAAGTAGATCCGCGCGAAGGCGCGCTCCAGGGCGGCCGGCGAGAAGGACAGGTCGAGGCCCTCGTCGCCCTCGCCCGAGGCCTCCTCGCCCCGCCGACTCAGCTGCTGCATGCAGCTCTGCCGGTAGAGGGTGATCTTCTCCAGCTCGCCGTCGTCGAGCCACACCCCGCAGGCGCAGCGGTCGATCTCCACGCTCGACTCGGCGTACAGCTCCCGCTGCATGGAGGTGTGGCAGCGGGGGCAAGGGAGCGGCGGGCTGTCGTCGCGCTCGACGACCTGCGAGGCGGAGAGGGACCCGATCCTGGCGACCACCTCGGGCGGCAGGTCGTCGGGGCGGGTGACCATCTCCCCCTCGCCGCGATCGAGCCACACCCCGTGGCAGCCGGGGCAGCGGTCGACGTCGATCCCGAGCATCGACTCCTGGTCGAGGACCTGCTCCTCGCAGCGCGGGCAGTTCATGCTCGTGCGGCTCCTCGCCCCGCGTCGGGGCACGCGTTCGCGGCGAGGATAGGCCCTGTCCCGCGCGCGAACAAGCTGCTTCGTGGAGCGGAGCCGTCCCCCGCCCGGAGCGGAGCGGAGGCGTCGGCGCCGGGTCGACCGGGCGGCGTTTGCGCCCGTCTCCCCCGGGCTGCGTGCCCGACGTAGGCTGAATGGGTGACGGATCACCGGCTACGCCTGCTGGAGCGAAGGTGGAAGGAGAGCGGCAACGCCCGCGACGAGGGGGCGTACCTGCTCGAGCGGGTGCGCGCCGGCACCCTCGCGGCGCGCGACCTCGAGCTGGCGGCGTACCTCGGTCACGCCCCGGCGCGCGAGGCGCTGGGCGCCAGCGCGCCGGAGGCCCCGGCCGAGCTGGACCGGTGGGTGTATGCCCTCGAGCCGTGGGGCGCGCACCTGTGCGTCCTGGCGGCGCTGGTCTCGGTGCGCTTCCACCCCGAGTGGGGGGCGCTGCGCCGGTTCGAGGTGCCTCCGGCGCGGCGGCCACGGGCCCAGGAGCAGCGCACCGAGCTCACTCAGGGGGTCGCCGCCTGCGCCGCTTGCATCGCCTGCCCTTGCCCCGAGCACTGGAGCGCCCTCCGCGAGTGGAGCCACCTCGACTGGAGCCGCCACCTGCGCACGCTGCGTCAGCTGCCCGCCCCCTGCGCCGGCGCGATCACCCTGTGCTATCACCTCACCCGCCTGGCCCGGCTGCCGACGGCCCACCAGCCGGCAGAGTTCGTGAGCCACGTGGCGCCCGCCGACGCCGGGCTGGTGCGCGGCGCCGCCCGAGAAGCCCTGCTCCCCTGGGCGCTGGTCCGCGACGGGAGCGCGGAGGCGGAGCGGTAGCGAGGGAGCGCGCGCTCCCGTTGCGAGCAGCCCGTCTCCTCTCTACCATGCCGCGCCACGGCGCCGTCGGGGCGTCGTCCCAACCGGAGGTCGTCGCATGATGCGCGCTGCTCTCGTGCTCTCTCTCGTGCTCCCCCTGGTCTTCGCCGCCCCCACCACCGCGCGGGCCGACGCGGCCAGCGACACGCTCGGCGAGCCCTATGCCAACGGCACCCCGGCCGAGCGCCTCGTCCTGCTGGCGCAGGCCCGCACCGACAACCTGCTCAAGTACAAGGACGTCTCGCAGGCCGTCGCCGAGGTCTACACGGCCTACGTCACCGAGGGC
>JAWLGW010000182.1:0-8891 GCA_041690735.1 Planctomycetota bacterium | reverse complement strand
CTCGTCGTCGCCACGCCCTGGTTCTGGCGGCAGGTCGTCAGCGGCCTGCGCCAGCGCTGCTGGGGCGCCGCCCTCCTGGTGGGCGCCCTGTACCTGCTTGCGGTCACCCTGGCCCTCTCGCAGCAGGAGCTGCGCTACTTCGCGGCGTCCACCCCGCTGCTGTTCCTGGCGACGCCCTGGCTGGTCGCCCGCAGCGACGGCGCCGCCCGCCGCCGCTTGACCCGGTGGGGCCTGTTCACCCTGGCGCTCATGCTGGGCACGGGCGTCCTCAACACGGTGTACGCCCCCCACACCGCCTCGGTGCTGCCGGCGCCGGTGGCGGCGCTGCGCCCCCTCCTGGCGGGACCTTGATCCAGGTCATGGTTCGCGGCCTTCAGGTTCGCGCCGCCTCGACGACCATCGGGTCAGGGAGTTGACGTGCGGATCCTGGTGGTCGAGGACGAGGCCAAGATCGCCGGCTTCCTGGAGCGAGGCCTCCAGGAGGAGGGCCATCGGGTCGAGGTCGCGCCCGACCTCGCCGCGGCCCGCAGCGCGCTGCGCGGCGGCTACGACCTGCTGCTCGTCGACCGCATGCTGCCCGACGGCGACGGCCTGTCGTTGATCCGCGAGCTGCGCCGCCGCAAGGACCGCACGCCGATCCTGTGCCTCACCGCCCGGGACCGGGTCGAGGAGCGGGTGGAGGGGCTGTACGGCGGCGCCGACGACTACCTGGCCAAGCCCTTCGAGTTCGAGGAGCTCCTGGCGCGGATCGCCGCCGTCACCCGGCGGAGCCCTGTGGCGGACCGGATCGAGGTGAGCGACCTCACCATCGACGTCGCCGGGCGGCGGGTGCACCGGGACGGCGTGGAGCTGCGGCTCACCGCCCAGGAGTTCGACCTGCTGCGCTACCTCGCTGAGCGGCCCGGCGAGGTGCTGTCCCGCACGCGCATCCTGGACGCGGTGTGGGGCGTCACCCACGACCCGCGCACCAACGTCGTCGACGTGTACATCAGCTACCTGCGCGCCAAGGTGGACAAGGCGTTCGACCGGCCGCTGATCCACACCGTGCGAGGGGTGGGATACGTGCTCGAGGACCGCGCCAGGTGAGGGGCGCGCCCCTGCGGTGCGCGAGGGGAGTCGACGGCGCGGGCGCCCCCTCCATCGCCCGGCAGGTGGCGACCCGCGGCGCGGCGGTCCTGGTGCTCTCGCTGCTGGCGGCGGGCGTGGGCACGGGCGTCGCCCTGCACTCTCAGCGCGTGCGGGCGCTCGACCAGGCCCTGCTGGCGGCGGCGCACGGGCGGGCCCACCCCGACGTCGTCGGGCAGGTGGAGGTCCAGCACAGCCGCTCACCGGTGGAGGTGTGGCTGGTCCGCCCCCACGATCGGCGCGTACCCCGGGAGGTCGTCCGGCAGGCGTTGAGGGGCAGGGGGCCGCGAGCGGTCGACGTCGCCGACGTCCGCCTGCTGCTGCTCCCCTTCGAGGTGGAGGACGGAGGCGACGATCGACACGAGCTGGCGGCGGCGGCCGCGCCCCGGGTGAGGCTGAGCGAGAGCGTCGGCCCCTTCGCCCTCGCCTACACGCTGCTGTCGGCGGCCGTCGCCGCGGCGGCGTCGCTCGCCTTGGCCCGCGCCGTCCGTCACGCCTTCCGCCCCCTGGAGCGGGCCCGCGATGAGGCCTCACGGGTGGTGGGGCTGGGGGCTGGAGCTCGCCTCACCACCGCCGGGCCGGTCGAGGTCCGCGCGCTGCTCGAGGCGATGAACGACCTGCTCGCGCGCCTGGAGCGGGCACACCAGGCGCAAGCCCGCTTCACCGCCGAGGCCGCCCACGAGCTGCGGACGCCGGTCGCGGCGCTGCTGGGAGAGCTGGAGGTGGCGCTGCGGAGCCCCCGCTCCAGCGCGCAGTACCGCGACGTCCTGCTGTCGAATCGTGAGGAGGTCGAGCGACTTCGGCAGCTGGTCGACGGCCTCACCGCGTTGGCCAGGATCGACGCTGGCCAGGCCGAGCGCGCGCGTGAAGTGGTCCGGGCGGGCGAGCTCGCCGCGGCCGCCCTGGCGGTGGAGGCGAGGGCGCTGCGGCTGGCAGGCAACGCGAGCCGGCTGGAGGTGGACGCCGACCCGGAGCTCGAGGTGCACCGTCCGCTCCTGGAGGTCGCCCTGGGCAACCTGCTGCGGAACGCGGCCCGACACGCGCCGGGCTCGCAGGTCGTCCTGCGGGTCGGGCGCGAGGCGGGACGCGCCGTGTTCGACGTCGACGACGCCGGCGCCGGCGTCCCGCCCACCGAGCGGGAGGCGCTGTTCGATCGCTTCGTGCGGACAGGGGAGGCGCGGCGCCGCGACCGCACCGGCCTGGGCCTCGGCCTGCCGATCGCACGCGAGGTCGCGCGCCGCCACGGCGGCGACTGCGTGCTCCTCGAGTCCCCGCTGGGGGGCCTGCGGGCTCGGCTCACGGTGCCGTGCGACGGCGCGCCGCCGCTCTAACCATCTTCTAAGGGAGCTCAAAGAGCCCTCCAACGGGCGCCCGTTACCGTTGCAGGACGCTCGCGGGGGACGCCGTGACGGGCTCTCCCCGCCCTACCTCTGGAGGACTTCCATGGAGCGCGTCCTGGTGTGGGACCTTCCGGTCCGGCTGTTCCACTGGCTGTTCGCGGCCTCGTTCCTGGCCGCCTTCTTCATCGCCAACGTCGTCGACGACGACAGCGCGGCCTTCGCCGCCCACATGCTGCTGGGCGGGGTCATGGCGTTCATGGTGGTGCTGCGGATCGTGTGGGGGCTCGTGGGCTCGCGCCACGCCCGGTTCACCTCGTTCGCCTTCGGCCCGGCGGCCCTGGTCGACTACCTGCGCGGCGCGCTGACGGGCGAGGGTGAACGCCACCCGGGGCACAACCCCGGCTCGAGCGTGGCCATCTTCCTCATGCTGGCCCTGGCCCTGGGGCTCGCCGTGACGGGCGCCTTCATGGCCCGCGGCGGCGAGGCGTTCGAGGAGGTCCACGAGGCTCTGGCCTACGCCATGATCGCGGCGGTCGTCGCCCACCTGGCGGGCGTGGCCTGGCACACGATCCGGCACCGCGAGAACATCGCCCGCAGCATGATCGACGGGCGCAAGCAGGCGGACCCGGCCGAGGCGATCCGCTCGACCCACCGGATCGTCGCCGGCGTGTTCCTGCTCCTCACCGTCCTGTGGGGCTGGAGCTTGGTCTCGGGCTACGACCCCGCCACCCGGGTGGTGCGCCTGCCGCTGGTAGGGACGAGCCTGACCCTGGGTGAAGGCGAGCACGACCACGACGACCACGACGACCACGACGACCACGACGACGACTGAGCGCGTCCGGACGCTTGCTCCCGGCAGGGCCCCTGGTAACGTCCTCCCTCCCTCAGGGAGGCCCCATGCGCACTCGCCTCGCCCTCCTCCTCGCCCTCCTGCTGGCGGCGGCCCCCGCCGCCGCCCAGCAGGTGCAGCCCGAGGAGCTGGTCCTCGACAACGGCATGAAGTTCCTGCTCCTGCCTCGCGACGGGCAGCCCGGCAGCGTCGCCTGCGGGTGGGTCGCCAAGGTGGGCAGCGTCAACGAGCGCCCCGGGATCACCGGCCTGTCCCACTTCTTCGAGCACATGATGTTCAAGGGGACCGGGACGATCGGCACCCGCGACCGCGAGCAGGACGCCCAGCTCAACGCCGCCCAGCACGAGGTGCGGGCCGAGCTGCGGGCGCTGGTGATCGAGCAGCAGTACCCGCGCTGGCGGGCGGGCGAGCTCGAGGACCCCTGGGACCCCAAGCACGACACCGCCGAGATGAAGGCCCTGCGGGCGGAGCTGGCCGAGCTGGTCGAGGCGCAGCGCGAGACCACGGTGAAGGACGAGTTCGACTCGATCTACACCAAGCTGGGGGCGTCGGGCATGAACGCCTTCACTAGCCACGACCTGACCTTCTACTTCATCGGCGTCCCCAGCAACAAGCTGGAGCTGTGGGCCTGGATGGAGTCGGACCGCCTCTCGGACCACGTGTTCCGCGAGTTCTACAGCGAGCGGGACGTGGTCCACGAGGAGCGCCGCCTGCGCACCGAGTCGACCCCGACCGGAGTGTTCCAGGAGCAGTTCGAGGCCCTGTTCTGGCAGTCGTCGCCCTACGCCTGGCCGGTGATCGGCTGGCCCACCGACCTCAACAGCTACACCGCCGAGCAGGCCGAGGACTACTTCACCACCTACTACGGGCCGAACAACCTGGTGGGCGTGATCGTGGGCGACTTCGACCCGGCCGCGGCCAAGCGGCTGGTGAAGCGCTACTTCGGCCGCCTGCAGCGCGGTCCCACGCCCCCGCCGGTGGTCACCCTCGAGCAGCCGCAGCGGGCCGAGCAGCGGCTGCACGCCGAGTGCGAGGCGGCGCCGCAGGTGGAGGTGCGCTACCACACCGTCCCCTTCGGCCACCCCGACGAGGCCCCCCTCGAGGTGCTGGCCGAGCTCATGAACGGCCGCACCGGCCGCCTGTACAAGGCGCTGGTGGAGGGCGCCGAGGTGGCGACCGACGCGGGCGTCCGCCAGGACTCGCGCAAGTACGGGGGCGCCTTCTCCTTCACCGGCGAGTGCAAGGGCGAGGCCACCCCCGAGCAGGTCGAGCAGGCGTTCTACGAGCAGCTCGTCCGGCTCCAGGAGGAGCCGGTCCCGGCCCGGGAGCTGCAGAAGGTCAAGAACCGGGTGCTGGCCGACAGCTTCCGGCGGCTGAAGAGCAACTTCTACCTCATGATCCAGCTGGGCTACTACGAGGCCCTCGGCCGGTGGGACTACATCAACACCGCCCCCAAGGCGCTCCTGGCGGTGACGGCCGAGGACGTGCAGCGGGTGGCCGAGGCCTACTTCGCCCCCGAGAACCGCAGCGTCGCCACCTACGTGCGCAAGGAGGGGGCGGCCGCCCCGGTCGAGGATCCCGAGATCGCGGCCCTCGACCCGCAGCTGCGCCCCATGGCGAAGCAGGCCCTCGAGCAGCTGGCCGCGATCGACGACCCTCAGGCGCTGGCCGCGCAGCTGCAGCAGCTCGAGGCGCAGGCGGGCGCGGTCCCGCCCCAGGCGAAGCCGCTGTTCGACCTCATGCTCCGGCGCGGCCGCGAGCGGCTGGCCGAGCTCGAGCAGGGGAACTAGGAGGCGTCATGCAGCTCACCCGTCTCGCGCCGCTGGCGCTCACCGTCCTCCTCCTGGCCGCGCCGCTCGCTGACGCCCAGGACGCCGCGCCGCTGCCCAAGCGGCCCGAGGAGATCGCCTTCCCGCCGCTGGAGTTCGAGCCGCCCGACCCGGCGTCCTACCGGCGCGAGCTGCCGGGCGGGGTGACCGCCTTCCTGGTCCCCGACCGCTCCTTGCCGCTGGTCGACGTGCGGTTCGTGTTCCGGGCCGGCAGCTACCTCGACCCCCAGGGGAAGGACGGCCTGGCCGCCGCACTCGGCGCCATGCTCCGTCGCGGCGGGGCGGGCGAGCTCGACGCGGCCGCCTTCGACGAGGAGCTCGACTTCCTGGCGGCGCAGCTCGGCAGCGGCGCCAGCGAGTACGAGCTGTCGGTCTCCCTCGACACGCTGGCCCAGAACGTCGACCGCAGCCTCGAGCTCCTGGTCGACATGCTCCGCCGGCCGCGCCTGCAGGCCGACCGGTTCGCCCTGTGGAAGAGCGAGGTGCTCGAGGCGCTCTCGCAGCGCAACGACGACGCGGGCAGCATCCTGTCGCGGGAGTGGTCGGCGCTGGTGTACGGCCGCGAGCACTTCAAGGGCCGGCAGATCACCCGGGCGTCGCTGGAGGGCCTGAGCGCGGAGGACCTGCGGGGCTTCCTGAAGCGCTACGTCCACCCGGGCAACCTCGTGATCGGCGTGTCGGGGGACTTCGACCCCGACGCCATGACCGCCAAGCTGACCCAGGTCCTCGAGGGCTGGTCCGCGGGGGAGGAGGCGCCGCTGCCGCCGGCGCCCAGCCACGCCGTCGCGCCCGGCGTGTACCGCATCGAGAAGGACATCCCCCAGGGCAAGGTCCACCTGGGCATGCGGGGGATCCGCCGCGACCACCCCGACTACCACGCCCTCATGGTCATGAGCCACATCCTCGGCCAGGGCGGCTTCACCAGCCGGATCACCCGGCGGGTGCGCTCCGACGAGGGCCTGGCCTACGACGCCGGCGCCGCGGTCATCCCCGGCGCCTACTTCCCGGGCGAGTTCCGGGCCTCGTTCCAGAGCAAGAGCCGCACGGTGGCCCTGGCGGTCAAGCTGATCCTGGAGGAGGTGGAGCGGATCCGCGCCGAGCCGGTCACGGCCGAGGAGCTCGAGGTGGCCAAGGGCGCCCTGATCGAGACCTTCCCCCGCCAGTTCGAGTCGGCCGAGGCGACGCTGGGGGTGTTCCTGTCGGACGCCCTCACCGGCCGGACCTACGCCTGGTGGAAGGAGTTCCGCGACGAGGTCCGGGCGGTCACCCCCGCCGACGTGCAGCGGGTGGCCAAGGAGCACCTCGACCCTGAGGCCATGGCGGTGCTCATCGTGGGCAAGTGGAGCGACATCGCCCCGGGCGACCTGGGGGGCCGGGCCAAGATGGCCGACCTGTTCGGGGGGAAGGCGACCGAGCTGCCCCTGCGTGATCCGCTGACCCTCGAGCCGCTGAAGTAGAGGGGTCCCTGCGCGCTCGGCGGCCTACAGTCACTTCTCGCCAGGCGTCTCGCCTGTAGCGACAGCTGTCCTCCGAATCCAACCGCTACCGCTCCGGCACCGTCACGATCCAGCGGTGGGTCTGGGTCAGCAGCCGCTCGCGCGTCTCCTCCTTGACCCAGGGGGTCGGGTCCCACACCTCCGCCGAGACCTCGTACCGGCCGGGCTCGAGGTCGCGGGGGCCGAGCTTGATGTAGTGGACGTAGCGGCCCTCGATCACCTGCAGCTTGCCGCTCACGTCCTTCACCACCTGCTCGTCGGGCGGGAGCTCCTCCTCGCCGCGCTCGCGGGTGCCGTCCTCCGCCTCGTCGTCGCCCGTCGCGGGCCGAGGCGCTGCCCCACGCGCCAGCAGCTTGCGCCGCCAATGCACGAACAGGGGGTGCGTCGCCGGCTTCATGACCACCACCCGCAGGGTGATCGTCTCGCGCTCCAGAGTCAGCTCGGTCTCCTCGGGGTGGGTGAAGTCGATCGGCCGCACGTGCTCGTACAGGCGCTGGACCATGGCGTCCATGCACACCGCGCAGAAGGGCCCGCCGTCGCGCATGACGCAGGCCCGCTGCGGGCGCCAGTAGCCCCGCGGCTGGCGGTTCGCCCCCTCGAAGGCGCCGATCGGCTTGCCGGTCCAGTTGCCCTGCCCGGTGGGGTCCAGCCACTCCTTCCAGGGCGCGCCCGCCAGGGCGTCGGCCTCGCTCTGGGCGGCGACGACGTTGACCCGCACCGCCTGCGCCGGACCCGAGTAGGGCTGCGGCGGCCCCGGGTTGGGGCCCGGCTCCTGGTCGTACTCGTCGCCGAGGCCGGCCAGGGCGTGACCGATCTCGTGGGGGGTGACCTCCAGCATGGTCTTGCACACCGCGACGGTCCCCCCGCCGCCGGTGGCGACGGTGGCGTGGTCGTTGCCGATGCACACCGCCAGGCGGTCGTGCTCGCCGGGGAAGGCCCGCTCCAGGAGCGCGAACACCCGCGCCCGATCCTTCACGGTGTGCACGCCCCCGTCGATCTCGGTCCCCAGGGCGGTGTCCTTGGCCTGCCCGTCCCTGGTGAGCCCCTCCTCCTTGCTCTCCAGGTTGGCCGCCCAGTAGTTGATGTAGCTGTCGTACTCCTTGAAGAAGTCCTGCTGCTGGCAGATCCGGGCGGCCGAGTCGGCGTAGCGGTCGAAGTGGACCTGCTCCTGGTCGCCGAACAGGAACCCGTCGCCCAGGAAGTACACGTCCAGCCGGTTGGCGGAGGGGCCGTTCCGCCCCAGCCCCCGCGAGGCGCGCAGGTCGCGCCGCCGGAGCATGACGTCCTCGGCCCGGGCCCGGGCCACGTCCCCCACCCCGGCGACGTCGGCGTGGCGCGCGGCGATCCGGACGAAGGCCGCCCGACCCGCCTCGTAGTGACCCTCGCTCATGAGGGCCTCCACCCGCGCCAGGAGCGCCAACAGCTTGCTGCGGCTGCGCTCTTCGCGGGCGGCGGCGGCCAGCTCGCGGGCCGCCTCCCGCGCCTCCCGCCGGGCGGCCAGGATCCGCTCCCGCTCGCCCGGCACCACGAACCGCCCCTCGAACACCACCAGCCCCTCCTCGGGCAGGTGGGCGCCCGTGGCGAGGGCGTAGAAGGAGAACAGCTCCCGGCGGACGCGGGCGTGGTGGGTCCAGGGGAGCAGGATCGCCACCCCCTGGTCGTCGAGGCCGGTGCGGAAGGCGTGGAACGCCTTGGCCTGACTGAGGGCGAAGTCGCGCTCGCCCACGCTCGCCAGCAGCTCTTGCACCTGGAAGGCGTGCAGGCGGGTCCAGGGCCACTCCACCTCGGCCGAGCCCTGGCCGACGATCGGCGCCAGCACGACCCGCTGGGGGTCCGCCTTCACCAGGCGGGCGCGGGTGTCGCCCAGCAGGGTGAGGGTGGGGCGCCCCTCGCGCGGCCCCTCGGCCGCCTGCAGCAGCGCCGCGTACACGCGCTCGAGCCCGCCCACCTGCTGCCGCAGCCAGTGCGCGCGCAGCCGACCCTCCTCGTCGAGGGACAGGGCGATCAGGGCGTCGAGCCGCTCCCAGGCGGCGGGGAAGTCGAAGCGGAGGGCGGCCTGCAGCGCCTCGCGCTCGACGGTGGCCGCCTCGGCGCTGAGCGCCACCACGGGAGCCGGCGGCCCGTGGCGGGCGCCGGCCGCCTGCTCCTCGAGCCCCGTCACCAGCGCATCGAGCGCCTCGTCCTGCCCCAGCCCCCGCAGCCGCTCGCGCCCGTCCAGGGCCGCGATCAGCCCCTGCACCGGGCCCAGCCG
>JAWLGW010000181.1:0-8904 GCA_041690735.1 Planctomycetota bacterium | reverse complement strand
CTCATCCGCCCCTGCCACAGAGGCCCGTCGAGGTTCTCCTTGAGGTGGAACTGGCGGACGTCGATGTAGACCACCAGGTCCGCGCCGAGGCGCGAGCCTCTGCGCCGAGCGATGC
This sequence comes from Planctomycetota bacterium, assembly GCA_041690735.1. Taxonomy (GTDB): domain Bacteria; phylum Planctomycetota; class J058; order J058; family J058; genus JAWLGW01. Next base: position 8,789 of record JAWLGW010000181.1, on the reverse strand, counting down.
TCTTGGCAAGGAGCCTTCGCCCCAGCGACAGCGCCCGGGAGCCGTCGCAGCGGGTCGCAGAGAGATCGCAGAGAGCGACAGCCTCCCGCGGCTCCCCCAATTCCCCCGCGGCTCTACTGAGCGACGCGCAGCAGCCTCTCCGGGATGACCCGGAGCTTGGGCCCGACCCGGTCGAAGTGCACCACCCAGGAGGCGGCCTGGCTGGAGGGATACATGGCGATCCCTCGCTCGCCGGCGCGCACCACGACCCGGTCGGCGAACACCTGATCGTCGACCAGCTCCACCCGCTCGCCGCCGTGCAGGTCGAGGCGCATGGGGGGCGGCAGGTCGCGTCGCCGCTCCGCGACGGCGCTCCCTCCGGCGGCGGAGGCGCCCGGCTGGGCGGCCAGTGCCTCGGCAGGCCGCTGACCGAGGTCCGAGGGCTTGGCGATGGCGGGGTTGCTGGAGTCGCTCATGGCGTGCCTCTCGTGTGTACGGCGAAGTATACCGCCGGCCCCGGGAGGGCAGAAGGAGCGGGGCGCAGAACGGGTGAGATGCGCACCAGGCAGATTGGTATAGTTCTGCGCACTCGATCCACAGCGCTGCGAGGACGTCCCCCCCCTCCATGACGCGGACCTACGACTACTCGCCGATCCACCGCATGGTGGAGGTCTTCAGCATCCTCGCCCTGGCCGTGGCCGTCGGCCTGCTCGCCTTCGAGGCGAGCGCCGGACTGCGGGGCACCCCCTACGCCGTGTGGTGGCTGCCAGCGACGGCGCTCCTCGGGTTCCTGGCGGCCGACTTCGTTTCGGGGGTGGTGCACTTCCTGGGCGACACCTTCGGCAACGAGGAGTGGCCGGCCTACGTGGGGCCCTCGTTCATTCGCCCCTTCCGCGAGCACCACGTCGACCCGCGGGCGATCACCCGCCACGACTTCATCGAGACCAACGGCAACAACTGCCTGGTGTGCTGGCCGACCGCCTTCGGCTCCTACTTCCTCCTGCCGGCGCGGGACGAGGTGTGGGCCGCCGGCGCGGCGCTGTTCGTGGCGTGGTTCATGGTGTGGATCTTCATGACCAACCAGTTCCACAAGTGGGCCCACCTCGAGGAGCCGCCGGCCTGGATCGCGCGCCTGCAGGCCTGGAACCTGATCCTCGAGCCCGGTCACCACGACCGGCACCACACGCCGCCTTTCGACACCTACTACTGCATCACCAGCGGCTGGTTGAACCCGGTCCTGCACCACACCCGCTTCTTCCCGATCCTGGAGGCGACCCTGCGGTGGATCTTCCGCGCGCCGCGTCAGGAGGAGCGGGCCCCCACGGTGGCGGGTCCCCGGTAGACAGGCAGACCCCTGGGCCGACCGGGGCTCGAGACCTCGCGCTCGTGCTCGTGGTCGCGCTCGTGCTCGACCGATCGCGACCACGACCACGACCACGAGCGCGAGCGCGATAGAACGCGGAGACCCGGCAGGAGCCCCTGCCGTCCTGCGACAGCCGCGCTGCCGCCAGGCCGGAGCCCCGAGGCGAGCGAGCCGCGGTTGCGGTATCCTCGCCCTCGTGAACGTCCCGACCCTGGGCGAGCTCGCCTTGCAGGCGCGGCTGGTGGACGGGCGGCGTCTCGACGAGGCGCTGCGCTACCAGCGCCAGAACTACCTCGAGGGCGACTTCCGCCGCCTGGGGGAGCTGCTGGTCGACTACGCCCGCTGCTCGCGCGAGGCCGTGCGCCGGCTCCTGCAGCGGCAGGGGATCACGATCGTCGAGTGCGAGCTGTGTGAGACGCGCTACAACGCGCTCCACTTCCAGGGGCAGGGCTCCTGCCTGCGCTGCGGCCGGCGGCTCCGCCCCAGCGCCAAGGACGCCCCGCTGACGGTCGAGGACACGATCGCGGGGGCGCCGGGGCCGCAGGCCGCCCGCCTGCTGCGCGAGTACCGCCAGCGCAACCCGCGGATCGGCCGCTACGAGATCCTGGGCGAGGTCGGCCGCGGCGGCATGGGGGTGATCTACAAGGCCTGGGAGACCAACCTGCAGCGGTACGTGGCGCTCAAGTTCCTGCGCCCCTACGACGACGTCAGCGACGAGGACAAGCACCGCTTCCGGCGCGAGGCGCAGGCGATCGCGCAGCTGCGCCACGACCACATCGTGCAGGCCCACGCGATCGAGACCACCAACGGCCTCACCTACATGGCCATGGACTTCGTGGCGGGCGTGTCGCTGGACGCCCTGGCCATGCGCGGCGCCATGTCGACCGAGCACGTGCTGCAGGTGTGCGGGCAGGTGGCCAAGGCGCTCCACTACGCCCACGGGCGCGGGCTGCTGCACCGGGACGTGAAGCCGGCCAACGTGGTGATCGACCGGGCCGGCAAGGCCTTCCTGGTCGACTTCGGGATCGCCAAGAAGGTCTCGGGCGAGACCATGGCCCTGACCAACGAGGGCGAGGTCCTGGGGTCGCTGGCGTACATGGCGCCCGAGTACGTGTCCAAGGGCGCCCGCGCCCTCGACCACCGCTGCGACGTGTACGGCCTGGGCGTCGCCCTGTACGAGTGCATGACGCGGGGCCTGCTGCCCTACGGCGACCCCGACGACGAGGACATGATCGTGCGGCTGGTGCGGGAGGCGCCGATCCCGGTCGCCGAGCAGGCGAAGGGGATCGACCCCCGCCTGGCGAAGCTGATCGACAAGGCGATCGCCAAGGACCCCGCCGAGCGGCAGCCCACGGCCGAGGCCTTCGCCAAGGAGGTCGAGGACTACCTGGCGGGGAAGGGCGACGTGCGGGTGCCCCAGAGCCAGGAGGAGATGGAGGAGCTGTTCCAGCGCAGCTCCGAGCTCAGCCCGGCCCTGCAGCAGGCGGCCGCCGCCGAGGAGCGAGGCGCGCGGCGCCGGCCCGCCCCGGGGGCCGTCGGGCGGCCGGCGACGGCCCCCGCGGAGCCCGCCAACCAGCGGCTCCTCCTGGCGACCCTGGCGCTGCTCGCCCTGGCGGCGGTGCTCCTCGGCGCCGGGTGGGGGATCACCGCCATGCGCTCGCGCCGGCAGGTGAGCGAGTGGCGCACGCAGGCCGGCCAGGCCGAGCTCAAGGCGGGCATGGCCCTGGAGCGGTTCGGCGACCTCGAGGGCGCCGCCCGCGCCTACGACCGGGCGGTGGAGCTGCTGCCGGGGCTGGCGGCCCCCCTCGAGGCTCGGGCCCGCCTGCGGGAGCGCACCGGCAACGGGGAAGGCGCAGCGGCCGACCGCGCCGCGGCGGCCGCGGTCACCGGGCCCTGACGGCTCGCGCGCCAGCCGCCCGCGGCGCGACGATCCCGCCCCTCGACCTCGCCCAAACGGTCCGGGGGATCGGGTAAGCTGCTCGCCCTTCGAAGGGGCCGCTGCCCGCTGCTAAGCTGAAAACATGAGCTACTGGATCCGCTCCTCCCTGGAGCCCGTCATCAACCACGTGCTGAACGCCCTGGGCGGCGAGCGCCTGCAGCTGCCGGTCGAGGTCAGCAACCGCAAGGTGGCGCGCCTGTACGGCATGGCGAAGCGCGACCAGTGGAACCTCGACGACCGGCGCGAGCGCTTCTTCCCCCAGTCGCGCGAGGGGATCGACGTCAACGAGTGGCTCGGGGTCGAGGACGACGTGCGGCTGGCCGCCGCCCGCTGCTTCAGCTCCTTCTACTACGGCGAGCAGGCGGCCAAGCTGATCTCGGCGCAGCTCACCACCCTCATGCCCACCAACGAGGCCCAGAAGTTCATGGCCACGCAAGTCATGGACGAGGCCCGCCACGTGGAGGTGTTCGAGGAGATCCTGGGCTTCGTGGACCGCCTCCACCCCATGAACCCCTTCCTCAACGCCTTCCTGAGCGACATCTTCCGCTGCCGGCGCACCGAGTCGAAGCTGGTCGGCATGAACATGCTGGTCGAGGGCCTGGCCCTGGCCGCCTTCCGCATGGTCCTGCGCGAGCTCAAGAGCGGCATGAACGTGAGCGAGCAGGGCTACCGGGCCCTGGGCGAGCCGATCGAGGCGATCGTCCGCGACGAGTCGCGCCACGTGGGCTTCGGCGTGCTGGTGCTCCCCGACATGCTGCGGCGCCTGCCGCGCCGGGTGAAGGCGCAGCTGCGCGTGCGGCAGCTGGCCTGGCTGGCGCTGCTGTACGGCTCGGTGAAGTACCACCAGGCCGACCAGGAGCGCATGGGCCTCGACCACCTCAAGCTCCTGGTCGACCTGATCGAGGACCACGAGCGGCGGATCCAGGAGTGCAACGCGGACGCCCTGGTGTCGACCGATCGCATGCGCTCGCTGATCCCCACCATGGACCGGCTGGTCGACAAGCTCCTGCGCCGCGACCGCGAGCTGGGGCTGGCGCCGGCGCTGGCGTAGCTGCCTGCGGGACGCTTTGACCGTCCCGCACCCGTCTGTTCGAATCCGCCCCACGCAGCCACAGGGAGGGATCGATCATGCCCACCGTCCTCATCACTGGAGCCAACCGAGGCCTCGGCCTGGAGTTCGTCCGTCAGTACGCCAGCGACGGCTGGCGGGTGCTGGCCTGCTGCCGCGACCCGAAGAAGGCGGCCGCCCTCGACGGGGTCGCCGGCGAGGTGTCGATCCACCCGCTGGACGTGTCCGACCGCGACGCGATCGGCCGCCTGGCCGGGGAGCTGCAGGGGACCGCGATCGACCTGCTGCTCAACAACGCCGGCGTGTTCGGCGACCGCAAGGGGCTCGGCTCCCTCGACTGCGACACCTGGCTGCGGACGTTCGAGGTGAACACCCTGGCCCCGATCAAGATGACCGAGGCCTTCGTGGAGCACGTGGCGAGCAGCGACAAGAAGCAGGTCGCCCACGTGACGAGCAAGATGGGCAGCATCGCCGACAACACCAGCGGCGGCGCCTACGTGTACCGCTCCAGCAAGGCCGCCCTCAACATGGCGAACAAGAGCCTGGCCCTCGACCTCGCGGGCCGCGGGATCACCTGCGTGGTGCTCCACCCGGGGTGGGTGGCGACGGACATGGGCGGCGCCGGCGCGCCGATCCAGCCGCCCGAGAGCGTGACCGGCATGCGCAAGGTCCTGGCGGGCCTGAGCAACGGCGACACCGGCAAGTTCTACGACTACACGGGAGAAGAGCTCCCCTGGTAGCTCAGCCGCGGCGGCAGTGATCGAGGAAGGCGGCGTAGACCCGCTGCGCGTCCGCCTTCCCGAACAGCTCCTCCATGATCGCCGCCGTGGCGACGCCCGCCCGCTTGCGCTGATAGATCCGGATCAGGGCCTTCTTGTCGCGCACGATCAAGAACTCGACGAACATGCAGGCGTGGGCGTAGAAGGCGTCGAACGCGTCGGGGTCGGTCACCTTCGCCGGATCGCAGCGGAGGATCTGCTCGAGCGTCCACACCCAGCCCTCTCGGATCGCGCGGTTCACTCGCTGCAGGTGACCGACCTTCCGCTCGAGCGCCAGCTTCCGGCCCCGCAGGCGCGTCGTCCGGAAGTAGTCGGCCAGCCCCTCCTCGAACCAGTCGGGCAAGCTGTCTGCGTCGGGGTGGTGGATGTACTCACGCGCGAACTGGTGGAAGCCTTCGTGGCTGAGGATCGAGAACAGCTCTCCCAGGGTGTCTCCGCGGTAGCTCACCAGCTCGTGTCGATCGCGGCAGAAGTAGCCCCGCCAGTTGGCGTTGAAGGCGACCTCCGTGTCGGCGCCGCCGTAGGCGGCGTAGTCACGCTTCGACGCGAACACCCGCACGGTCGGACGTGGGCACTCCCGCACCGGCGGGTCGGGGAACACCGCCGAGTAGCTGACGTGCATAGCGTCCAGGAAGGCGAGCACCTTCTTGACCTCGCCCCGGTCGGACAGGTCCGTGAGCAGGCGGTACCGCTTGCTCTCGTGGGTGACGAGCTCGCCCGCCAGGCGCCGCCCGCGCCCAGCAGGACAGCGAGGGTGGCGAGGCACAGCGCCCGGACCACCGCTTACGCGCCCCTCGGCTGCTTGCCCCGCACCAGGCGGCGGACGCCGAACGCGCCCAGGGCCAGGACCGCTAGCACGTCGAGGAACAGGGGGACCTTCACCACCTTGGTCCTCTTGATCACCGGGATCTCCGCCTCGGCGTCGGGCTGGGAGGTGAAGTACAGGTCGTCGGTGCCGCTCGGCCAGGTTCGGTCCTCGAAGGCGGTCAGCCAGGCGTCGGCGGGGAGGTCGTCCGCGGGGACGGCGCCCTCGAGCAGGGTGGGCAGATCCGGCGCCGCGGCGGCCACCTCGGCGGCCGGCGCGGCGAACTTCGTCTCGGCGGCCCAGCCGGCCGCGCCGGCCTCGCCCAGCGTCCCCGTGCCCCGGGCGGGGCCGACGGAGAACAGGCGGAGCAGGGTCCCCCGGCCCGCGGGCGCGATGGTGTCGGCGGGCACCCGGAAGGGGAACAGGGGGCGGTCGGTCTTGAAGCTGAGGCGGACCGCCTTGGTGCTGACGTCGCCGCGGCCCTCGCCCTGCGGCGCGTACTTGAAGGCCGTCACCATCCAGCCCGCGGCGACGTAGGGCTCCGCCCACTCGGTCAGCTCGGGTCGCGCCGCGTACCCGTTGTCGCCCAGCCAGTCGGTGAGGGCGGCGGCGTCCTTGGCTTCGAGCACCACCGCGTCGTAGCCGGCGACCTGGGCTCGATCGAGCACCCGCACCGCGGGCTCGAGGCCCCGCGCCGACGGAATCGACTCGGGCGCCGCCGCCGCCCGCGCGTCCGCCCCGGGGGCCGCCAGGGTGGCCAGGGTGACGAAGGGCTCGAGCTGATACTCGATCACCTCGACCACCCGCGGCTTGATCGCGTCGCGCAGCCGGTCGAAGACCCCGGCATCCGCCTCGGCCAGGGTCGGCTGCGTGGGCGTGGGCACCAGGAACCCGAAGTGCTGCTCCGCGAGCAGCCGCTCGGGCCGGAACGCAGCGCTGCGGACGAAGTGCTCGGTCTGCGTGTCGGGGTCGTAGGTGATCAGCACCTCCTGATCGGCGATCCGCACCCGGGCGTCGGGCCCGAAGGCGGTGCAGCAGGCGTCCGCCACCGGCGCGTGGCCCGGGACCAGAGCAGCCAAAGCGACGAGAGCGGCGGCGGCGCCGAGCGAGCGAACCAGCATGTGCGGACCTCCACGTCCCGAAGGTAGCAGCCGATCCGCTCCAGCGCAGCGGGTCTCAGCGCTCGGCGGCGGCGGCCACCTCCTCCACGGGGTCGCCCACGGCCACCTCGCCGCCGGTGAGGATCACGGCGAACACGCCGCCCCGCCACTCGGGCTGCAGGGCAGCCTTGAGCCCCAGGTGCACGTCGTCCATGAGCCCGCAGGGGCGCGTCTCGCCGGCGACCTCCACCTCGACAGCGCCGATGCGCAGGCGCCGGCCCCGGGAGGCGACGAAGTCCACGCCCTCCACCACCAGGTTCGCCCGCCGGGCCCCAGGGTCGAGCTCCACCTCCAGCTGGCGGCAGGCGGCCTCCCAGGCCTCCCGCGACAGCAGCGTCACCTGCCGCTTGCCCCCGCCCGCGTGGTCGCCCTCGAGGCCGCGCCCAGCGACCGCCGTCGCCCGCTCCACCGCCTTCACCGGCGTGCGGGCCGAGGGCCTGAGGTAGATCTGCACCAGCCGTGCGCTCATGACCGCCTCCGCGTCGGGGAGCATTGAAACACGTAGACTCCCCACATGTCCTGGCATGAGCTCACGGTCGAGGTCGCGGCGGAGGAGGCTGAGTCGATCGGCGACGCCCTGCTCGCCGCGGGCGCGGCCGGCGTCGAGGAGCAGGGCGGCGAGCAGGTGTGGGACGAGCCCCAGGCCCCGACTCGCCGGCTGCGGGCCTGGTTCGAGGACCCCGACCGCCAGACCGTCGAGGCCCTGCTCGGAGCCGGCGCGGCCGTCCGGTGGCAGGAGGTGCAACCGACCGACTGGGAGGCCGAGTGGCGCGCCGCCTTCCCACCGATCGAGGTCAGCCCCACCCTCACGATCGCCCCCCCCTGGGACGCGCCGCCGGGCGCCCTCCTGATCGAGCCCGGCCAGGGCTTCGGCACCGCGCACCACCCGACGACCCGCCTGGCCCTGCGCGCCCTGGAGGCCGCCGCCGGCCCCGGCACGCCGTCTCGAGAGGTGCTAGACGTAGGCTGCGGCTCAGGCATCCTGGCCCTGGCCGCCGCCCGCTGGGGCCACCGAGCCCGCGGGGTCGAGCTCGAGCCCGAGGCGATCCCCGAAGCCCGCCACAACGCCGTCCTCAACGGCCTCCAGGCCGAGTTCCAGGCGGGCTCGGTCGAGCAGCTCACCGAGGCCGCCGACGTGGTGATCGCCAACATCCACGCCGAGCTCCTCCACGAGCTCCGCCCCCACCTCCTCCGCCTGACCCGCGAGACCCTGATCCTGTCGGGGGTCCTAGAGGACCGGGAAGCCGCAGTCCGAGCGGCCTACGAGCAGGGAGGTCACCTTCAGCTGACGAGGCGCGAAGCAGAGCAAGGCTGGCTCAGCCTGGTGTACACCCTCGACCCGTAGCGCCCCAGCGACAGCAGAGCGAGCGCCACCCAAGGAGCCCCCGCCACACGGACACTAAACCGGACCGCCCGCGCCACCCAAGGCCCCCACGAACCAGCGACAGCGCCACCCACGGAGCCCCCGCCACACGGACACTAAACCGGACCGCCCGCGCCACCCAAGGCGCCCCCGAACGAGCGACAGCAGCGCGAGCGCGACCCAAAGAGTCCCCGCACCAGCGACAGCCGACGCGGTGCCCTCGCCAGCGATGAAGCGCTCGAACCATCGAGCGGCCCCGCCAAGCGAGCCGCCGCCTCTATGGACGAAGGTGGGATCGCGGCCCCACACGACCGCGAGTGCCTCCACAGGGC
>JAWLGW010000180.1:0-8917 GCA_041690735.1 Planctomycetota bacterium | reverse complement strand
GGCTGCGGGCGCTGGGCGAGCGCGAGCCCGCCCGGGGCGCCTTCGACCGCGCCCTGGACGAAGACCCGCAGGCGCGCCGCGCGCTGGCGGGGCGCGCGGAGACCTTCGACCCCAAGGACGAGGCAGCGCCCCTCGCCGAGGCCCTGCGGGCGCTGCTGGCGGTGACCCCCGACGCCGAGCAGCGGCGGGCCCTGGGCAACCGGCTGGCGCTCCTGCAGGTGGAGCGCCTGGGCGACCTCGAGGGCGCGACCGCCTCCCTCGAGGCGGTGCTGGCGCTCGACCCCCACGACCCGCAGGCCTGGCGACAGATCCGCGACGTGTGCCTGGAGCGGCGCGACTACGGCAAGCTGGCCGCCCTGTACGAGCGCGAGGCCCGGCAGCTCACCGACAGCCGGGCGCAGGAGGAGCGGTTCCGGCAGGCGGCGCAGCTCCGGCAGCACCACCTGGGGGACGAGGCGGGGGCGGCCGCGCTGTACGAGGAGGTGCTCCGGCGGGGCGATCCGCACGCCCTCGCCGTGGCGGTGCTCCCCAAGCTGTACCGCGAGCTGGGCGACGAGGAGGCGTACGAGCGCGTGCTGCGGGAGGTCCCGCGGGTGATCCCCGGCACGGGCGTGGCGGCCCGCGCCCTGCTCGAGCTGGCCGAGCGCGAGGCGGCGAGCGGGCGGCGCGCCGCCGCGGTCGAGATCCTCGAGGCTGCCCTCGAGCACGACCGCGCGCTCACCGAGGCCCTCGACCGCCTGGCCGAGCTTCACCGCGAGGGCGGCGAGCCGGGGCTGCAGGTCGAGGCGCTGCTCCGCAAGCGCGAGCTGGTGGGCGGCGGCGTGGGGGGCGCCGAGCTGTCGTTCGCGGCGGCGCGGGTGGCCGAGGAGGAGCTGCGCGACCTCGAGCGAGCGGCGGACCTGGTTCAGGAGGGGTTGACGACCCTCCCCGAACAGGACGCCGCCGCGCCCGGCGACCTCGCGGCCCGCCGCCGGGAGGCGCTGACCTGGCTGGCCGGCCTGTGCCGTCGCTGCGACCGGCACCGCGAGCTGGTCGACGCGCTCGCGGACCTCGCCGCTCGCACCGAGGAGGCCCCGGCGGCAGCGGGGCTGCTGATCGAGCGGGCCGAGGTGCTGGTGGGCCCGCTCAACGACGCGCGCGAGGCGGTGGTGAGCCTGCAGGACGCCTTCGGGCGTCACCGCGACCTGGCCCCGCTGTTGCCGCTGGTCGAGCTGCTCGAGCGCGAGGAGCTGTGGGACGAGCTGGTGCGCGCCCTGGAGGCCCGGGCCGAGCTGAGCGAGGAGGCGCCGCAGCAGGCGGCCGCCCTGGGGCAGGCGGCCAAGGTGCTCGACGAGCGGCTGGGGCGCGCCGAAGACGCCGTGGCGATGTGGGAGCGGGTGCAGCGGCTGCTCCCGGACAACGCCGGCGCCTACGCCGCCGCCGAGGCGATCTGCCGGCGGATCGACGACCGCCGGGCCCTGGCGCGGGTCCTCGAGCGCGAGGGGCGCCGCCTGGCCGAGCGGGTCGTGGCCGGGGAAGAGGGCGCCTCCGCGGCGGCCGAGCACCTGGTGCCCCGCGCCCTCGAGGCGGGCACGCTGCTCGAGGCCGAGGGCGAGGTGGCGCGGGCGCTCGAGACGCTGGAGCGGACGCGCGCGGCGGTGCCGCTCGACCCCCAGGTGTTCGCGGCGCTCGACCGCCTGTACGGCGAGCGGGGCGAGGCCCGCGCTCAGTACGGCCTGCTGCGCGACCGCGCGGAGGGGATCGAGGACGTCGAGGAGCGGGTCACCCTGCAGGAGCGCCTGGCGCGCCTGGCCGCCGACGCGCTGGCCGAGCCCGAGGCGGCCCGCGACCACTGGGAGCGCGTGCTGGCGGCGCGCCCCGGCCACCCCGAGGCGGTCGGCGCCCTGGAGGCGCACTACCGGGAGCGCGGCGCCTGGGAGGACGTGGCGCGGGTCGTGCGCGTCGACGTGGCGGCGCGCCGCGCCGGCGAGGACGCGGCCGCGCGGGCCGCGCTCGCGGCGCGCCACCTCGAGCTGGGAGAGGTCCTCGAGCGCGAGCTGCGGCGCCCCGACGAGGCGGCCGCCTCGTACGCGCAGGCCGCGGCCCTGGCGAAGGAGGACCCACGGCCGCTGCGGGGGCTGGAGCGGCTGCACCTCGCCGCCGAGCGGTGGGACGAGGTGGCCCGGGTGCGGCGCGCGCTACGCGAGCAGAGCGCCGAGGCGGCCCTGCGCGCCGACCTGTCGCTGGGGGTGACCGAGGCGTACGAGCAGCTGGGGCAGCCCGACCAGGCGATCGCGGCGCTGGTCGAGGCGCGGGCCGAGGTGCCCGGCGACCTGCGGGTGCTGTCGCGGCTGCGGGGTCACTTGCTTCGCCAGGAGCGCTTCGCCGAGGCCGCCGAGGTGCTCGGGCGCGAGGCGGAGGTCGTCGAGGCCGGGGCCGAGCAGCTGGCGCGCCGCATGGAGCGCGCGGCCCTGCTGCGCGATCGGCTCGACGACGTGCCCGGGGCGATCGCCGAGCTGGAGCGGGCGCGGGCCCTCGCGCCGCGGGACCCGGCCCCCCTCGACGCCCTGGCGCCTCTGTACGAGCAGCAGGGCGACCGCGCCCGCTGGATCGAGGTGCTCGAGGCGCGGGCGGCGCTCGAGGAGCGGGACGGTCCGGCCGCCGACCTGCACGCGCGCGCGGGCGAGCTGGCCGCGGCGGGGGACGGGGAGGCCGACTGGGCGGCGGCCGCCGAGAGCTACGAGCGGGCCCTGCGGCGAGACCCCCAGCGGACCGTCGCCCTCGACGCGGTGGTCGCGCTGTACGAGCGGCTGGAGCGGTGGAAGGAGCTGGGGCGCGCCCTGCATCGCCGGGCGGAGCGCGCCCGGGCGCAGCAGGAGGACCCCGCCGCCTGGCTGCGCCGCGCCGCCGAGGTCGAGGAGCAGCGCCAGGGCGCGCCGGCCCGCGCCGCCGACACCCTCGAGGCCCTGCTGGAGGGCGCCCCCGAGGACGCAGCCGCCCTGGCGGAGCTCTCGCGCCTGCGCGGGGCCCTGGGCGAGCACGCCGCTCAGGCGGAGCTCCTGCGGCGGCGGGCGGCGCTGTGCGAGGGCGAGGCGCGCCGAGCGCTGCTGCTGGAGCGGGCCGAGCTCCTGGCCGAGCGCCTGCAGCGCCCCGCGGCCGCGGCCGAGGCGGTCGCCGCGGCGCAGGAGACCCTGGGCGCCAAGGAGGGCGCCGAGCGGCGCGCGCTGGCGGGGCGGCTCATGGCCCTGCGCGAGGCGGCGAGCGACCTGCCCGGCCTGCTGGACGCCGCCGAGCAGGCGCTGGAGCACCGTCGCGACGCCGCCGACGAGCTCGAGCTCCTGACGCGGGTGGGCGAGCTGGCGGCGGGCCCGGTGTATCGCCCCGAGCGGGCGATCGACGCCTACCGGCGCCTGCACGCGCGCGAGCCTGCGCGGTCCGAGTGGACCGAGGCCCTGGTGGCCCTCCTGCGCCGCGAGGGGCGGCGCGAGGAGCTGGCCGAGCTGTGGGCGGCCGAGGAGGCGCGCCTCGCCGAGGACTCGGGGCCGCTGGCGCCGGTGAACCGGCTCCGTCTGCAGCGGGGCGAGCTGCTGACTGCCCTCGGCCGCGCCGACGAGGCGGCCGCCTGCTACCGCGCCGCCCTGGCCGCGGACGCCGACGCCGAGGAGGCCCGCGAGGCCCTCGAGACGCTCCTGCGCACCGAGGGGCGGGCCGCCGAGCTGGCCGACCTGCTGGCCGAGCGGGCGGCGCGCGCCGACGGCGACGGGCAGGCGGCGCAGGCCCTGCTCGAGGAGGCGGCGGTCCGCGAGGAGGCGGGGCAGGTCGAGGAGGCGATCGCCCGGCTGGAGGCGGCGCGGGAGCGGGCCGGGGGCGACGGGGTCGCGCCGGCGCTGCGGGTGCGCGCCCTGCGCAGCCTCGTGCGCCTGTACCGCCGCGAGGGCCGCCACGAGGAGCTGGCGCGCACCCTGGCCAGCCTGGCGGACGAGGAGGCGCTGCCGGCTGCCGAGCGATCGGCGGTAGCGGCCGACCTGGGGGCCATTCTGGCCGGGCCCCTCGACCGCTCCGACGAGGCGAAGGGGGCCTTCGAGGGCGCCCTGTCCCTCGACGCCGGCAACGTGCCGGCGGCGCGCGGGCTGGCGGCGATCCTGCGGGCGCGGGGCGACGACGCCGCCCTGGCGCGGGTGTACCGCCTCGAGGCAGCGGCGCGGGTCGACCGCCGCCGCCTGATCTGGCTCCACGACGAGCTGGGCGCGCTCCACCGGCGACTGGGCGACCTCGAGGCCTCGGCGGCCGCCGACGAGGCGGCCCTCGAGCTCGACCCCCAGGACCTGGTCGGCCTGCGGGGTCTGGCGCAGGTGTGCCGGGAGCAGGACGCCTTCCACCGCCTGTCCGAGGTGCTGGAGGCGCTGGCTGGGCTGGCCCCCTCGCCCCTCGACCGGCAGGAGGCCCGGCGCGAGCTGGCGCGCCTGTGCGAGGAGGTCCTGGGCGACGCCCGGCGGGCGGTGGCCTGCTACCGGCAGGTCCTGAGCGAGGCGCCCACCGACCGCGACGCGCTGCGGGGCCTGGCGCGCCAGCTGCGCCAGCTGGGCGAGCGGGCGGCGCTGGCCCAGACCCTCGAGGCGGAGCTGCCGCTCGCCGAGGGGGAGGAGGGGCGGCGCCTGATCGCCCTCGAGGCGGGGCGGCTGCGCGAGTCGCTGGCCGGGGAGGCCCCCGACGCGCAGGCGCGCGCGGCGCACCTGCAGCGGGCGCTGGCGCACGGGCGGCTGGCCTGCGAGCTCGACGCCGACGACGCGGAGGCCCTCGGCTTCCAGGCGGGGGTCGCCGAGCAGCTGGGCGAGTGGAAGCTGCTGGCCGACCTGACCTGCCGGCTGGCCGAGACGGTGGACGACCCCCAGCGCGCGGGGTGGATGTACCGGCGGGCCGCCAAGGTGCGCTCGCTGCGCCAGGCCGACGCCCGCGGCGCCGCCGAGGCCTACCTGGCCGCCACCCGGATCGACCCCTCCGACGGGGAGGCCTGGCAGGCGCTCGAGCCCCTGGCCGAGCGCCTCGAGGACGACGGCCTGCTGCGGCGGGTGCTGGAGCGACGCCTGCAGCTCGCCAAGGACGGCGCCGAGCGGGCCCGGATCACCCTCAAGCAGGGACAGCTGCTGCTCAAGCTGGGCCGGCTCCCCGAGGCGATCGAGGCCTTCGCCCTGGCGCGCGACGCCGGCCGTGGCCCTGAGCGGGCCAAGGCGCTGGCGCTGCTGGAGGCCGCCTGCCGCCAGTCGGGCCGGTGGGCCGACCTGGTGGAGGCGATCGACGCGCGGGTGCGTTTGCAGCCGCCCCCGCGGTCGGCCCGCGAGCTGCGGTTCGAGCGGGCGCAGGTGCTCGAGCAGCGGCTCGGGCGGGCGGACCTGGCGGTGGAGGCGCTCGAGGCCCTGCGGCGCGAGCAGCCCGACGACGTGCGGGCGGTGCGCGAGCTGGAGCGCGTGCTGTCCACCCAGGGTCGGTGGACCGACCTGGTGGAGCTGTACGAGGGCGAGGCGGCGCGCCGGGGCCGCGGCGGCTACGAGGCGCTGGTCCTGCTGGGGCGCGTGGCGGGCGACCGACTGGACGACCCCGACCTGGCGGCGAGCGCCCTGCAGCGGGCGGTGACCCTCAACCCGGGCGGGGCGGAGGCCCTCGAAGGGCTCAAGGAGCTGTACACCGCCACCGAGCGGTGGGCCAAGCTCCTCGACACCCTGCGCCTCGAGATCGGCCTGCTCAAGGGCCCCAAGGACGCGACCGCCCGCGAGCGGCGCCTGCGCCAGGCCGCCCAGCTGGCCGAGGAGCGGCTGGGCGACCTGGTCACCGCGGAGCGGTTCACCGCCGAGGCCGCCAGCCTCGCCCCGCGCGACAAGGCGCTGCTCGAGGCGCTGGCCCGCCTGCAGGAGGCCCGGGGAGAGCACGCGGGCCAGGTCGACACCCTCGGCAGGCTGCTGGCCCTGGCGCCCGGCCGGCAGGAGACGGCGAACCTGCTGCTCGAGCAAGGGCGGGTGCTGGCCGACCGCCTGGCGCGACCCACGGCGGCGATCGAGGCCCTGGAGCGGGTGCTGGAGATCACGCCCGACCACGAGGAGGCGCTCGAGCGGCTGAGCGACCTGTACCGGGGCCAGTCCGCCTGGTCGGAGCTGGCGGGGGTGCTCGAGCGGCGGCTGGCGCGGGCACAGGGCGCGGCGCGCGTCGAGCTGTCGCTCGAGCTCGCCGCGGTCGAGGCCGAGCGGCTGGGCCGCGCCGACCCGGCGCTGCTCGCGGCCGAGCAGGCGCTGACTCACGACCCCCGCTGCGTCCCGGCGGCGCGGCTGGTGGTGCGGGTGCTGCGCCGCCACGGCGAGGCCAACCGGCGCGGGGCGCTGGCCCAGGCTCTGCAGCGGCTGGCTGCCCTGCTGGAGGGGGGCGAGCGCGCGGCGGCGCTGGTGGAGCAGGCGGAGGCGCACGACGCGCTGGGGCAGGGCGAGCAAGCGCTGGCCGCCCTGCGCGAGGCGCACCGGGCCGATCCGACCCATGAGGCGGCGACCGACCGGCTGCGCGAGCGCCTCGAGGCGGCCGCCCAGTGGGAGGATGCGCTGGCCGTGTGCAAGGCCTCCGCCCGCGCCGCCGGCGGGTTCCGGGCGGCGGTGCTGCTCACGCACATGGGGCGGATCCTCGAGGAGCGGGTCGGGGACGCGGGCGGGGCCGAGACGCGCTACCGCGGCGCCCTCGACCTCGCGCCCTCGCACCTGCCCGCCCTGCGCGGGCTGGTGCGCCTGCTGCGCGTGCGAGGCGCCGGCGCGCCGGACGGGGAGCGGGCCCTCGCCGACGAGGCGGCCCGACGCCTGGTCCAGATCGCGCGCCTCGAGCCCGATCCGCTGGAGCGGGCGCAGGCCCGGATGGCGGCGGGCGACGTGCTGCGCGACGGCCTGGGGCTGTTCGGGCCGGCCCTCGACGAGTACCGCGCGGCCCTCGAGGAGGCGCCCAACCACGTCGAGGCGCTGGCCGGCGCCGCCGAGCTGCTGTGGGCGGGCGGCGACTTCCGCGCGGCGCTGCAGGCGCTCGACCGGCTGGCGGCGGCGCCCAACCTGGCGAAGGCGCTGGGCGGCGACCCCGACCGGGCGGCCGAGCTGCTGTGGGCTCGCGGCGCCTGCTGCGCCCACCAGGGCCAGCGCGAGCGCGCCGCCGCCAGCTGGCAGGCGGCGCTGGCGGTCCGCCCCGGCCACCTGCAGACCCTCGAGGACCTGGCGGCGCTGCTGGCGGCAGACGGCGCCTGGCGCGCGGCGCGGCCGGTGCTCGAGGCGCTGGTCGAGCGCACGCGGCCGCCCAAGGTGCGCGCCGAGCACACGCTGACGCTGGCGCGCGCGCACCAGGAGCTGGGCGAGGCGGAGGCGGCGGCGCGCCGCTACGCCGAGGGGCTCGAGGTGCTGCCGTGGCGAGCGGCGGCGCACCGGGCGGTGGCGGACCTGGTCCGCGAGCAGGACCCGGCGGAGGCGCGGCGGCGGCTGGGCTACGCGATCGCGACGGCCAGCGAGGAGGAGGCGGCGCTGGCCGCCGAGGCGCGGATCACCCTGGCCGAGCTGCTGGAGGCGGTGTTCGGCGAGGCGGAGGCCGCGGCGGCGCACCTGGCGGCGGCGGCGGAGGTCCCGGGGTCGCACCAGGCGCTGGCGCGGCGGCGCCTGGCCGAGGTGCACGGCCGGGCCGGGCGCTGGTCGGACGCGGTCCACAACCTGGCGCGGGCGATCCGGGCGGAGCGGGCGCGACCGGTGCAGGCCGAGCTGTACGCCAACGTGGGCCGCGTGGTGCGCGACCGCCTCAAGGAGCCGGTGCTGGCCCGGCGCTGCTTCGAGCGCGCCCTGGAGCTCGACCCGAGCGACGACAAGACCCTCGACTCGCTGCTCCGCCTGCTCAAGGCGGCCGGCGACGCCCCGGCGCAGGTCCGGGCGCTGGGCCTCGCCGCCGACGCGGCCCGCGGCGCGGGGCGCGACGAGGCGCCGCTGCGGCTGCAGCGGGCGGAGCTCCTCCTCGGCCTCGAGCAGCGGGCCGAGGCGGTGGCCGATTACGAGCGCGTGTTGTCCCTCGACCCCGCCCACTCGGGGGCGCGCACGGCGCTGGCGGACCTGTACCTGCAGCTGGGACGGGTGGACGGCCTCGAGCGGCTGCAGCGCCACGTGCTGGCGCAGTCGCCCTTCGAGGTCGCCAGCTACCAGGCGCTGTTCAAGGCCTGGCGGGCGGCGGGGCGCAAGGACGAGGCGGGCCAGGCGGCCCAGGTCCTGGCGAGCCTGCGGGCGCTGGACCCGGGCGACCAGGCCAAGGTGGAGCGGCGGGGGCAGGCGGCGCCGCGCACCAAGGTGCGGGTGAAGGACGACGCCTTCGCGGCGCGGCTGGTCCACGAGAGCTGCCGCGGCCCGCTGCTCGACCTCATGGGCGCCGCGGGGGCGCTGCTCATGAAGCAGGTCCCCGACGACCTCAAGGGCCACGGGATCGGCTGGCGCACCACCCGGCACGGGATCGACGGGGAGGCCTTCCCCGAGCACCCGCTCCTCAAGCGGGTGTGCGACCTGCTGGGGGTGACCGGCCTCGACGTCTACTGGATGCCCGACTGGAAGCGGCCCGAGCCGATCGTGGCCCACAGCAAGGGCGTGCCGGCGCTGATCCTGTGCCCCGAGGTGTTCGGCGGCCTCACCGAGGCCGAGAAGGCCTTCGTGCTGGCGCGGGCGGTCGGTCCGGTGCGCTATCACCTCGACCTGTTCCGGGCCCTGCCCCCCGCCACGGCCCGGGCGCTGGTGCTGGGAGCGCTCAAGGGGCTCGACCCCTCGCGAACCTTCCCGGGTGAAGACGAGAAGGCGGTGCGCGCGGTGGTCAAGGCCGTCTCGCGGGCGGGGCTGCCGGCGTCCCTGCGCGAGGTGGGCAGCGCCCTGTGGCGGCGGCGCGAGGCGCTCGACTTCGAGGA
>JAWLGW010000179.1:0-8940 GCA_041690735.1 Planctomycetota bacterium | reverse complement strand
CAGGAGGGGCCCGACAGGCAGATCAGCTCCACCTCCCGGGCCAGCTGCACCGAGGCCACGGTGCGGTCGATCTCCATGAACACCCGGTGCAGGATCCCCTCCCGCTCGGTCTCGCTGATCTGCGAGTCCTCCAGGCTGAAGGCGTCGTCGTCGCCCTCGTCGAGGATCACCACCGGCAGCCGCGCGCTCTCGTCGGCGGCGGTCTCGTAGATCGAGTCGTCCACGCTGCGCTTGGCGGGGGCGCCGCCGCGCTGCGCGTCGAGGCGCATGGAGCCCAGGCGCATGCGCAGGGCCCGGGCCAGGCGCAGCTTGCCCTCCTCGACCACGCCCACCTTGAGGGTGTCCTTGGCGATGTCGACCAGCAGGACGGTCCCCTTGTCCTCGAACACGCCCAGGTGGGCGTAGGCGTTGTAGAGGGCCGCCACGTCGAGGTCGATCGCCAGCGGGTCGACGCCGACCTCGTCGAGGAGGGCCAGGCGCCGGGCCACGTGGGTCTTGCGGATCCCCGCCACCAGCAGCTTCGCCTTGTGGTCGACCTCGGCGAACTTGCTGAACTCGATGATCAGGTCGTCGATCGACTGGGTGGTGAAGAAGCTCTCCGCCTGGTACTTGATCGTCTTGCGGATCTTCTCCTCTTCGCGGAACGGCACCAGGATCTCGCGGATCGTGCAGTCCTGGGCCCGGATCGAGGCGACCACCGCGCCCTTGGGGGCGCCGGTCGTCTTGAGCGCCTCCTCGAGCACGCTGACGATGTCGTCCTCGGGCTCGCCGCTCTTGGCGTCGATCTTGGCGGCGTGGAACGCCTTGAGCTGTGCCCCGGCGCGCCCGCCCTCCAGGACCGCCACCCGCAGGACGTCCTCACCGAGCTCGAGTCCGACGGCGATCACTGAGGCTGCCTCTTGAGCTCGATCGTGTGGCGGGTCGCGCCCTGGGCCAGGGTGACCACGGCGGTGCGCCCCTCTTCGTGCCCCTGCACCACGATGTCGACCACCTGGAAGCCGTCGAAGTCGTCCCCCACGGCGACGGTGAACTGGTTCTGGCTGGTGTCCTTGAGGATCACCGAGCTGCGGGCCTTGTCCTTGGGGTCGTAGCTCGCCATGACCAGGCTGTAGCGGTTCGCCATGCTGCGCGGGTCGACGCGCGGCCCGGGGTCGCCGCCCGGAGGCGGCGCCCGCCGGGCCGCCGGCGGGGGGTCGGGCCGGTCCAGCTGCTGGGCCACCACCCGGAACTGGGCCTCGGTGTTGGGCCCGCCGCCCTTGCTCTCGATCGCGAGCTTGATGGGGTCGAAGTTGGCCGGCGGCCGCTCCCGCGGCGGCACCTCGCGCCCGACCACCAGGCGCACCCCCAGCAGCCCGATGAAGATCACCAGCAGCACGTTGGCGCCGGCCAGCAGGACCCGGTACTGCTGCCCGCTCACGTCCCCGCCTCCTCGAACAGCAGCAGGCTCACCTCGTCGGCGTCGTTGCGGTGCAGCACCAGGCGGTAGATCGCCTCCACCCCCTCGCCCAGCTGGGCCCGCACCCGCACCGCATACAGGCGGCTGCGCACGTCGAGGGCCTGCTTCAGCTCGAAGGTCTCCTCCTCGCCCCCGGCCTGCCCGCCGGTCTGGCCCCCCTGCCCCGGCTGCGGCTGCCCGCCCTCCCCGCCCCCCTCCTGGGGCGCGGTGAACACGTGAGCCAGCTTCTCGTGGAGCTCCGCGCTCTGCAGCTGATCCACCTCGGTGAACGCCTCGCCGCCCCAGCTCTTGGAGGCGCCCTGATCGCCGGCGCTGCCACCCTCGCCCCCGCCGCCCCCGGCGTACGCCGGGTCGATGCGGCGGCCGCGGACCGCCTCCACGATCTCGTCGGCCACCGGCCACAGCTCGGCCGGCTCGCGCGCCTTGTCCTTCTCGGGGATGACCGCGAACAGGACCTCGGGGAGGACCGTGTTGAGGTTGATCGTCGCCAGCGGCCAGGTGGTCACGTACGCCGCCAGACCCGCCTGTGGGGGCTCGGCCTCGGGGTCGCCGTACAGCACCAGGCGCGACACGCCGCCCGCCCCGGCGGGCGCGGCGGGCTCCCCGCTGCCGTCGTCGCTGGCCGGGGCCGGCTCCGAGAGGAGCTGCTCGATCGCGTACAGCCCTCGGGCCTGCGGCAGGCTGCTCGCCTCGCCGCCTGCGGGCGCGGGGGCCGCCGGCGCCGTGGGATCGCTCGCGGACTCCACCAGGCTGCGCACCCGCTCGGCCACGGCCTGGGTGAGCGCCTCGGGGTCGCCCTCGGGCAGGTCGAGCTTCTCGAGCAGGCGCCGCAGGGCCACCTCGGCGAAGGCCTTCCGCTCCTCGTCCGCCAGCCACAGCAGCGGCAGCCGCCGGTCGAGGTCCTCCGCCTCGAGGGTGAGCGTCACCTCGCCCACCTCGAGCGTGCGCGCCTCGTCGGTGTTGGGGTCGAACAGGATGTCCGCCAGGGCGTCCACCGGGCCCGACGGCGCCCCGTTGGCGCTGTCGTCCGCCAGCAGCGCGGCGATCCAGGGCACCGCCCCCCGGGCGGCCAGCTCCAGGGCCGAGTCGTCCTGGGCGTTCTGGACGATGTTCTCCTCGACCTTGACCGAGAACGCGAACTGGACCACCAGCACGACCAGGATCGCCAGCACGAGGAGGGTCAGGATGAGGGCCGCGCCGCGCTCGTCGCCGCGATCGTCGCGGCGATGCTCGGGCGCGCGGCTGCGCCTGCTCCCCCTGGCTGCCCTGACCATGTCGACCCCGTACCGATGTGTCATGGGTGGACGCTCGGCGGCTGGGACTGGTTTAGCCCACTCAGCCGGCCCGCCCTCCCGACGAGTCTCCCGACGAGCTGGCGGACGCGGCGGGGGCACGTTCGTTAACCTCTTCCACAACAGAACCTTGCAGCGCCTGCTCCACACGGGACAGCCGCGCCTCGACCGCGCGCCCCAGGGCGCCGAGGTCTGCCAGCGCGCGGGCCGCGTCGCTCATGAACTTGAAGGTCACGAACACCAGGGCGCCCAGGAACACCGCCGCCAGGAAGGCGGTCGCCGCCCACACCCGGGGCAAGCCGCCCCACACCGCGACCAGGACGCCCCCCCCCGTCGCCACCGCCAACAGACCGTAGGCGAACACCAGCAGGTAGTCCGACACGTCCTTGAGGCGGCGGCCGGCCAGGAGGACCAGGTCGCTGGAGTGCGCCCCCGCCTCGACCGGGGCCAGCCAGCCCCCGGCGTCGGCCGCCGTGCCCCCCCCGCCCAGGCGGCGCAGGAACTCGCCCCGCTCCCGCTCGGTGTCGACCGCCTCGTCCTCGGGGCTCCGCAGGACGTTGGTCGCCTCGCAGCGGGGACAGACGACGACCGTCCCGCGCTGCTCCTCGGGCGCCTCGATGACGTGATCGCAGCGGACGCAGCGGTTCTTCAACACGGGCGGGATTCTACTGCATCAGCCAGTAGCTGTTAGCGGTGAGCTGTTAGCCCGCACTTCACAGGATCTCGACCGCGAGCGAGGCGAGGCGACTGCGCTCGCTCTTGGCGAACAGCACGTGGCCCGCCACCTCCTCGTGCTTGAACCGCTCCGCCACGTAGGTGAGGCCGTTGCTGCGGCTGTCCAGATACGGGTTGTCGATCTGGTAGGGGTCGCCGGTGAGGACCAGCTTGGTGTCGTGCCCCACCCGGCTGATGATCGTCTTGATCTGATGCGGGGTCAGGTTCTGGCACTCGTCCACGATGACGAACTGCCCGTGGATCGAGCGGCCCCGGATGAAGGTCAGCGGCTCGATCTCGAGGATCCCGCTCTTGAACAGGTCGGTGATCTTGCGCTCGGCCTCGCCGGGCTGCTTGTCGCGCAGGACGAACTTGATGTTGTCGAAGATCGGCTTCATCCAGGGGGTGAGCTTCTCCTCGGCCGTGCCGGGGAGGAAGCCGATGTCCCGCCCCAGGGGCATGATCGGCCGGGCCACCAGGAGCTTGTGGTACATGTGCCGGCGGGTGGTCAGCAGCAGCCCCGCCACCAGCGCCAGCAGGGTCTTGCCGGTCCCCGCCTTGCCCACCAGCGTCACCAGGCTCACCTCGGGGTCGAGGAGCAGCTCGAGGGCCACCCGCTGCTCGAGGTTGCGGGCCGAGATCCCCATGAGCGGCTCGTTGGGCGACACGAAGCCGCGCAGCTCCACCTCGGGGGTGGGGCTCCACTGCCCGTCCTCGCCCGACAGGACCGGCCGCGCCAGGGCGGTGTTCTTGGGGTTGGTGCGCTCGCGCAGCAGCACCGCCTCGTTGGGGTACAGGGGCGGGTCGGCGCTGATCCGCACGGCGCCGGCGCGGCGGAAGCGCTCCACCTCGTCCTTGCTCACCTCCAGGGTGCGCCACCCGCTGTGCAGCCGCTCCAGCGCAGGCACCTTGTCGCTCTCGAAGTCCTCGGCGCACATCCCCAGGGCGTCCGCCTTGACGCGCATGTTGACGTCCTTGGAGATGAACGTCACCGGCACACCCTCGCGCTTGAGCCGGTAGGCCACCGAGATGATGCGGTTGTCGGGGGTGTCGTCCCGCAGGCCGTCCTCGAGCAGGCACACCGGCTTGAGGTCGACCACGATCTGGCCCCCGTCCTCGTTGATCGGGGCCCCCGTCCCCAGCGGCCCCCGGCCGCGGGCGTCGTCGAGGGTGCGGATCACGGCCCGGGCGTTGCGCCCCAGCTCGTCGTTGCCGGCCTTGAACTTGTCGAGCTCCTCGATCACGTCGACCGGGATGACCACCGTGTTGTCGCCGAACTGGGTCACGCAGCTGGGCGAGTGGAGGAGGACGTTGGTGTCGAGGACGAAGTGCTTCTTCATCGGTGCTCGCGGCCCCTAGCCGGGCTCTCTCGCCGGCTTCGCCGGCTCGGAAGCCAGGCTAGACAGATGGTGGATGGCGCCTCGCCAGGACGGCGCACGCGGCTACTCATCACGCTCTCGAGACGTCCTGGCGAGGATCTGCTCCAGGGTGCGCTGGCTGGCGTCGCAGTTGGGTGCGCTGCGAAACGCCTCCAGCTCCTCGGGCGAGAGGGAGGTGCGGTCCTGCGCCAGGAGGTCCTCGCGCAGGGCGAACTCCAGCCACCGGCGGCCGAACTCGCGGAACCGCTGGTCCTCCGGGGTGGTCCAGTAGGTCCGCAGCTCGCTCGGCATCAGGTAGTCGCCCAGGTGCTCGGTCCAGTAATCGTTGCGCGGGTCGTAGGGCGCCTCGATCGAGGCGAGCTCCGGTCGCAGCTGCTGCGGCACGCGCGGAGGCTCGGCCACCTCGACGCCGTTGCAGCCCGCGAGCAGCGCCACGGCCGCCGCAGCCGTGAGCTGGCTCAGGATCACCGACCGGAGGGCGCGTCTCAGCACTCGGCTCCCTTCGTCCCGCTGCCCTCCGCCGGGCCCGTCGCCCGGCGGGGAGGCGGCACCATTGGATCGTACCCCCCCGACCCCAGCGGTGAGCAGCGCACCAGCCGCCAGGCGGTGAGCGCGCTCGCCCGCAGGAACCCGTGGCAGCGGTAGGCCTCGAAGCCGTAGCGCGAGCAGGAGGGCTCGTAGCGACAGGCGGGCGGCATGAGCCGCGAGAAGGACAGCTGGTAGCCCAGGATCGCCGCCAGGCTGGCGGCGCGCAGGGCGAGGTCGACCGGCAGCAGCACCCAGCCCAGCACCCGCAGCGGCGCCGGCAGCGGGCGGGTCGCCAGGGCGTCGCCCAGGGCGCTCGCCCCGCGGCGGGGTCCCGAGCGAGCCGCCGCCCGCCAGCCGGCCTCGCCGCGGTCGAATCGGGCGGCGAACCGGGCCAGCGAGGCCCCCAGGAGCAGCACCGGCAGCCCCCGCGCGAGCACCTCGCCCAC
Source organism: Planctomycetota bacterium (assembly GCA_041690735.1). Classification (GTDB taxonomy): domain Bacteria; phylum Planctomycetota; class J058; order J058; family J058; genus JAWLGW01. The sequence continues at coordinate 3,125 of JAWLGW010000179.1, read as the reverse complement.
ACCCGGAGCCGCGCCGCGCGCGAGCGCCAGCAGCCCGAGGTGCAAGCCGGCCGCCAGCGCGGCCAGGCCCAGCGCGCCGCCCCAGCCGAGCCGTCGGGCCTCGCCCCGCTCGATCCCGGCCCCGATCAGCCCCAGGAGCGTGGCGCCCACGGCGAGGATCGCCCGGTGGGGCGGCAGGAACGGGAGCGCCTCGGTGAACGCCACCGCCCCGCCCGCGAACAGCGCCAGGGAGAGCGCCTCGGCCACCGGGGTAGCGAGGAACGGCTGCGGCGCGGGCGGCGTCGCCTCGGCGACGGCGTCCTGCGGGCGGGTCGACGGGGCGGGCGCGCTCACGCCCCACCCTCCCGCGGCCGCTGCCGCTGCAGGCGCCGCACGACCTGCTCCACCGACCGGACCAGCGAGCCGCGCAGGTCGTCGAGGCGCGGCAGGCCGGTGCCCCGCGGCGGAGAGAGCAGGATGTCGTATCCCTGGGGCAGGTTCGCCTTCTCCAGCCGGAAGGCCTCGTGGTACAGACGTCGCAAGGCGTTGCGCCGGTGGGCCTTGCCGAACCGGCGCGACACCGCGCAGGCGTAGCGCGACCAGAGGAGCTCGTTCGCCCCCACGAGCACCCGCACCACGTCGTCGCCGCCCCGGCGCCCCACCCGCCGTAGGCGGCCGAAGTCGAGCCGCTGCCGCAGGTGCTCCGCCCGCCCCACCCGCGGGCCCACCCGCACCCCGGCCCGGCTGCCCTGGTCCTCGTTGGTCATCACCCCCCGAGTTTAAGGCACGGCGCGGCGAGAGCGCCCGCCTTCGGCACCCCTCCCTCGCCCCGACCCCCGGCCGGAGAGAGGCGGCGGCAGGGGGCCTGGCTGCCCCCTGCCGCAATGGTAGAATTCCGCCCCCGCAGGGGAGGACGCCTTGAAGGTTCTCCTGGTCGACGACTCGACCCTCTCTCGTAAGGTGCAGGCCAAGGTCCTCCGCGAGGTCGGCCTCGAGGAGATCATCGAGGCCAAGAACGGCCTGGACGCCCTGCGGAAGCTCCAGGAGCTCTCCTTCGGCGTCGACCTCCTGCTCACGGACTGGAACATGCCCGGCATGGACGGGGTGAGCCTCATCACCGAGGTCCGCAAGGTCCCCGAGGGCAAGGCTTTGCCGATCATCGTGATCTCGAGCGAGGGCGAGGAGGAGAAGATCGGCCAGGCCTTCTCGGTGGGCGCGAGCAGCTACGTCACCAAGCCGTTCAAGAAGGAGGTCCTGGCCCGCAAGATCCAGGCGGTCCAGGCGATCGCGGCGATCGAGCAGGCCCCCCCGCCCGGGGGCGACGCGCCGCTGATCGAAGGCGACCTCGAGCGCCTCGGCCTGGCGGAGCTGGTCAACTTCCTCAACTTCTCCAAGAAGACCGGCGAGCTGGTGATCGAGTTCGAGTCGGGTGACGCCGGCATGTCGTTCGACGCGGGCGAGGTCAACGACGCCTGGATCGGGCGGTTCGCCACCGAGGACGCCTTCTTCGCCATCGCCCGCCTCAAGAAGGGGCGGTTCCGCTTCCACGAGGGGCGCCCGCCGCGGCCCAAGCGCTTCACCAAGAGCACCATGTCACTGCTCATGGAGGCCATGCGCATCCTCGACGAAGAGGCGGCCGATGCCTGAGGGGGCCGGGGGTGATCGCCCCGCCCCCGAGCTGAGCTTGGTGTTCGCCGACCCCGCCGGGAACCCGGTCGTGTTCACCATTCCGGAGGGCACGACCACGGTGGGGCGCGCCGCCGACAACGACCTCGTCCTCGAGCACCCCAGCGTCGAGCCCCACCAGGTCGTCCTGCTGCGCGAGGGGAATCGGGTGGAGCTCCGCGACCTGTTCGCCGGGGTCACCCGCGTCAACGACCAGGAGCGGCGCAAGGGGGCGATCGGCCCCGGCGACGTGGTCAGCCTGGGCGAGGTCCGGCTGCGCGTCATGAAGGTCGCCCCTGGCCCGACCACGCAGCGCCTGCGGCGCTCGGGCACCACCCGCCGCCTGGCGACCGGCCGGACCCGGCGCTCGCGGCTGTTCGCCGACGAGGCCGCCTCGTCAGACGAGGCGGCGGCGCGGGACCCCCTGGGGGCGACCCAGGCGGCCCGGCGCCCGGTGGGCGAGGCCGGCGCGGCGGCCGGCGGCGACGAGGAGGCGCGCCTGGCCCGGGAGCGGGACGCCCGGCGGGCGCGCGCGCTGGCGAGGGCCCGCCAGCTCGCCGACGAGCTCATGGCCCAGGACGACTTCGAGGTGATCCTGGAGCGCCTGGCGCTGGGCTTCCTCGACGTGTTCGCCGCCGACCGCGCCGTGACGCTGCTGTTCGAGGAGGACGGCCGGAACCCCCTGCTGGTGGTCGAGCGGCGCCGCGACGGCACCAACGAGGGGGCGGGGGTGGCCCAGGAGATCATCGACCGCTGCCTGCAGGTCCGCTCGGTGATCCGGATCGCGGGCGGCGGCGAAGGCCTGGGCGGCCTGGCCGCGCCGCTGGTGACTCAGGGCCGGGCCCTCGGCCTGCTGTACTTCGAGCGCAACACGGTGCAGGGCATGGCGCTCGCCGCCGACGACGTGCACCTCATGGCCATGCTCACGAACCTGTCGGCGCTGATCATCGCCCCGCTGGTATAGCTGTTAGCTGTTGGAGCTGTCGCTCCAGCTCCGCTCCAACTGCTGACCGCGAACAGCTCCTCTGCTACTTCAGGCGCTTCGCCAGGCGCAGGCGGATCCCCTCGAGGAGGAGCCGCCGATCGGCGGGCTGAGCGTCGATGATCTCCAGGGCCTGCCGCATGCGGGCGGGGTCGCCGCTGTCGAGGGCGGCCTTGCAGTGGACGCCTAGCTGCCAGAAGTCCTGCTGCTGGCTGCCCGCGTCGGCGGCGCCGCCGGTGTGATCGCTGTAGCTGGCGCCGGTCTGCGGCGGGGTCCCCTGCTGGGGCTGCTGGGCCTCCTCCTTCGGCTCGGCGGCCTGCACCTCATCGGCCGCGACCAGCGCCTCCGCCGACTCCGCGAGCTCCTCCCCCGCCTCCGGCTCCGCCTCCGCCTCCTCGGCGGAGAGGCGCGACTCGAGCTGGCGCCGCCGCGCGGCCAGGCCTTTCTGCTGCGCCAGCTCCCGCGCCAGCTCCTTTTGTCGGCCGGGTGCGCCGGCGCG
>JAWLGW010000178.1:0-8952 GCA_041690735.1 Planctomycetota bacterium | reverse complement strand
TCGTCGGTCGTCAACACGGCGGGCGCGACGAAGCCGGCGGCCGCGGGGTCGGCCTTCTTGCGGAACAGCCGCTTCATCTTCAGCTTGTAGAAGGTGTACTTGGCGTCGATGAAGAACTTCGGCGTCCCGATCAGGGTGGTGTGGATCTGGTTGCCCAGGTCCTCGATCCCGTGCAGGTTGTTGCCGCCGAAGGTCAGCGCCAGCCACTCGCTGCCGTCGCCGCCCCACAGCTGCGCGATCATGGCGAGCTCGGTGTAGGCCTGCGAGAACTCCGGCGCCGAGCCCAGGGGGACGGGCGGCCGGGCGAACTGCTCGGGCCGGCGCAGCGCCGTCCACAGCCCGGCGCCCTTGTCGCCGGTGCGCAGGGTCGCGCCGTGCGCGTCGAACTGGCTGGGGGTCCCGGTGAGGCCCCCGAACCAGGTGGTCCGGGGGTCGTAGGGGACGGCCCGCCCGAAGGGGTCGAGGACCACGTCGTCCCCGCGGACGAACATCCGGTCCTGGTTGCGGTAGTCGTTGTCGGGGTCCACCGACCCCTCACGCACCACCGTGCGCACGTCCGTGGCGCGGCCGGCGGGGACGTGGTCGATCGCGACCACCCGCTTGCCCGGGTTGAGGGACAACAGCTCCTTGAACGCGGCCGCGTCGAAGTCGGCGAAGCTCGGCCAGCGGCGCGCGAAGTCGGGGTTCTGCCGGCCGCGCTCGTAGACGAAGCGGCGGAACGCCTCCAGCCCCTGCGGGGTGGGCGGGGTCACCTGCCGACCGGCCGGGCGCCCGTCGAAGGCCATGTCGAAGAAGTCCTTGTGGACCTCGATCGCGTAGCCGTGCGCCTCGGGGGCGGCGCCGATCAAGACGCCGGCGACCAGGGCCGCCGAGGCGGCGCATAGGCGGCTGCTGCTCCAAGTCATGAGTCCCCCTCGTCCGCGGCCCCGCCGCCGTGTGTCACGTCAGGCAGGATGGGCGGCGGGATTCTAAGGAAAGAGCGCGGCCAAGTCGCCTGCTTTTCGGCCCCGCTTGACAGGAACCCCTGCAATAGATTCCGCTTACCCCGTCAGCGCAACGCGGAGGGCCGGCACGTGTCGCAACTTCCTCAGACCGAGTCGCTCAACGACATCGTCTCGCGGATCGTCCTTCAGCACAACATGGTGGAGGAGGACCGGCTCGAGGAGGCGCTGGAGCTGCAGCGCGAGATCCTCGACACCGAAGGCAAGCGGCAGTCGCTCGAGCGGGTGCTCCTCGACATGGGGATCATTCGCGGCAAGCAGCTCAAGGGGCTCCGCTACGCGATCATCTACTACCTCGTCCGCAAGGCCGACCGCTTCTACGGCAAGATCGCCACCCAGAGCGACATCTGCGAGACCAAGTGGGTCGACGAGGCGCTCCGCGAGCAGAAGCGGATCCACCAGACCGAGCACCGGCTGGTGCGGGTGAACAAGATCCTGCTGGAGAAGGGGTACATCAACTCGCGCGAGGACCGGGCGATCCTGCGGGCGATCGAGGGGATCCGCGAGAAGCGCAAGAAGCGGCGCACGCGCCGCAAGAGCGACGTGGCGGCCAAGCCGGCCAAGCGCAAGGGCAAGGGGCGCAAGCGCAAGGAGGCGGCCGAGCAGGCGGCGCCGGCGGAGGAGCTCGAGGACGACCTGTCGGACCTCGGCAGCCTGGACGACCTGAGCGCCAACGAGCTGGACGAGGGGGTGGGGATCAACGACGACGACCCGCAGTCCCTCGAGGAGCTCGAGGAGCTGTCGGGCATCGCCGACGTCGCCGACGCGGAGGAGATCGAGGTCGACGACGTCAGCGAGCTGGACAAGGACGAGGTGCTCGACACCAACTCGTCGGTCGGCGAGCTGGACGAGGAGCTCGACGCGGTCGAGCCGTCGGACGCGGACCTCGAGGCCGAGGAGGACGTCGACGACTCGACCGATGACCTGGACGCGAAGGTCGCCAAGTCGGCTGCGGACCTGCTCGCCGACCTCGCCGACGGCGACCTCGACCTCGAGGACCTCGACGACGGCGACCTCGACGACGGCGACCTCGACCTCGAGGACGACCTCGACGGCAGCGAGGAGGAGGTCGCGGCCAAGGAGAGCGCCTCGGCGCCCGGCAGCGCCTCCGGGGCGTCCGCGGCCGACCTCGACGACGGCGACGACCTCGGGGACATCTCGGAGGACGACCTCGACCTCGACGAGGACGAGGACCTCGACCTCGAGGAGAACGAGGGTGCCAGCGCGTCCGGCGACGATGCGGACGACGACGACCTCTCCGCCAGCGAGGACGAGGACGACGACGACGACGACGACGACCTCTCCGCCAGCGAGGACGACGACGACGACGACGACCTCTCCGCCAGCGAGGACGACGACGACGACGACGACGACGACGACGCGGGCGACGACGCTGAGGCCTCCGAGGACGACGAGGGGGACGAGGCGGAGGACTCGCCGGCCGGTCAAGAGAAGAAGGGCTTCTTCTCCCGCTTCCGCAAGAAGAAGGAGCCCGCCGCCCGGCCGGCGGCCAAGAAGAAGCTCCCCGCCAAGGGCGCCCTGGCCAAGAAGTCCTCGGCCAAGACCAAGGCGATCGCGCCCGCCAAGAAGAAGGCGCCGGCGGCCAAGGACAAGTCGGGCAAGGTGACCACCAAGACGGGCAAGAAGGTCGACACCGCCCGGCTGGCCGAGCTGGCGAAGAAGAACCGCGCCAAGCGGTTCGGCCGCTAGCTCAGCGGGTTGAAGGCGAAGGCGTACTCCTCCACGACCTTCCCCTCGCCGAGGTGCTCGAGGAGGATCCGCTCGCACACCTCGGGCGTGACGCCGCGGTACCACACGCCCTCGGGGTACACGACCAGGATCGGGCCGCCGCCGCAGATCCTCAGGCAGCTCACGCGCGTGCGGTACACAGCGTAGCGGGGGAAGCAGCCGCTCGTCTCGAGGTCGCGCAGGCGACGCTTGAGATACGTCCAGGTGGAGGCGCCGGCGCCGGCGCTGCAGCAGTTGGGCCCCGTACACAGGAGGAGGTGCCGGCTGTACTGCCCGATGCCCAGCGCGGCGGCGATCTGCCGCTGGGCCGAGCCATCTGCCCCCGGCGCGCCGGCGCCGTGCTCCCCCTCCACCTGGCCTCCTCTCCGTTCGCTCGTCGAGAGGCTACATTAGCCCCCCGTCGGGCCGCCGCGAAGCCTCCGTCTCCCGCCACCTTCCCTTGAGGCCCTCCGAAGCGAGGCATAGCATGCCGCTCATGATGATGCGCGACCCCTCCAGCCCCGAGACCCACGCCGACCGACTGTTCGGTGAGCTCGCGGTCCGGCTGTTCATGACCACCCGGCGCGACCTCGACCGGGCGCTCAAGGCGCAGCGCGAGGCGCGGGAGGCCGGCGGCGATCCGTCGCTGGGCGAGGTGCTGGTCGGCCTCGAGATCCTGTCCGAGCAGCAGGTGACGGCGATCCTCAAGGCGCAGCAGGTCTACGACGAGAACAGCGTCGAGACCCTGTACGGGCGCCTGGCGGTCAAGAACGGGTTCATCGCCAAGGCCGACCTCGAGGCGGCCCTCAAGATCCAGCAACGCGTCGGCGGCCGGCTGCGGATCGGCGAGGTGCTGGTCAAGAAGGGATACCTCACCTGGGACCAGCACGAGGCCCTGCTGCGCGCGCAGGAGCGGATCCTGACCGGGATCGAAGAGGCCAAGGGCGGGGCGCCGGAGGCTCCCGCGGAGGCCTGACCGCCGCCGCCTGAGCTCGGGCCGGGGCGAGGCCTCCAGTTTGCGGCGACGGGCCCCAGGGCGGTCCGGCCGCTCCACGTGCGGCACGATGCCGCGGCGGCAGGTACACCGGGGAGAGCGGTGCGGCGCGGGGCCGCACGCGAGGAGCACGCATGGGACAGCCGGTCAAGCTCGACAAGATCTCCAGCCAGAGCTTCGAGCACCCCGCCGACCGGGCCGCCCTGGAGGCGCTCCAGCGGACCGTCGGCTTCAAGCGCCTCATGCGCCTGCTCGCCAAGCACGGCCTCGACAAGATCGGGCGGATCATCAACGAGTCGTCGAACCTGCGCCTCTCCGAGCGGCAGCTGCCGTCGCTCCACGCGCTCCACCGCGAGGTGTGCGCCACCCTCGACGTGGAGCCGCCGCCCCTGTACCTCATGAACTCGCCGGTGACGAACGCCTTCACCTCAGGGGTCGACGCGCCGTTCGTGGTGGTCACCTCGGCCCTGGTCGACGGCTTCGACGACGAGGAGATCGCCTGCGTCCTCGGCCACGAGGTCGGCCACATCATGGCGGGCCACGTCCTGTACGGCATGATCGCCCGCAGCCTGCACCTGATCCTGGCGAGCCTCGGCAACCTGACGCCGTTCGGGTGGGTGATCGAGGTGAGCCTGCTGTCCACGCTCCTGTACTGGCAGCGCTGCGCCGAGCTCACCGCCGATCGGGCCGGGCTGCTGGCGGTGCAGGACCCGCAGATCTCCATGCGGACCGACATGAAGCTGAGCGCGGGTCCCGAGACGCGCTTCGCCAAGGAGCTCGACCTCGAGGCCTTCATGCAGCAGGCCCGCGAGTTCGAGGAGGAGGAGGTCGGCGCCGTCGAGGGCGCCCTGCGGTCGCTGCTCGAGGGGGGCATGACGCACCCCTGGCCGGTGATCCGCGCCCGCGAGATCGACCGCTGGGTCCGCTCCGGCGCCTACCAGCGGATCTTGGGGGGCGAGTACCAGCGGCGCGCGCGCTCGCTGCTGGCCCAGCACGAGCGCCCCGACCCGGGCGACGACGCGACCGAGGTGCTGGCGAGCGAGGCGGAGGGGGCGATCACGATCGCCCTCGGTCGGAGCTACGGCGTCCACCTGGCCCCGCGGATCCCCGAGGAGCCGCTCCACCTGGCGCTGGGCACCTACGCCGACAGCCTGGAGGCGAACGAGCGGGTGGTCGCGCTGTACGACCTCACCATGACCGGCGCCGGCGATCGGGGGGTCCTCCTCACCGACCGCCGCCTGTGCGCCAGCAGCCGCCCCCGACAGGGCGTCCCCTACCGCGACCTGGCCCGGATCCGCCGCACCGGCGGCGGGCTGTTCTCGGGTCCCGGCCTCGAGGTCGAGGGCCTCGAGCTGCGCTTCCACACCCGCGCCGTCAGGGATGCGTTCGTCGACGCCCTGGTCGGAGCGGCGACCGCCTTCCGTGGCGGACAGGCTCCGCAGGTGGAGTAGGCGCCGCTTCGAATGCGTCGCAGCCCCGCCGCGGCGGGGGCTCCGCATCCCGAAATCGGAAAGCAGCCGCGCTTCGCGCGTCCCTGTCTGGCAGAGGGTTAGGCCGCCGCCAGGCCCTCCCCTGCGATGGACGGCGATGTGCTAACCGCACGGCGACGCCATCTGTGGAGAGAGACCGCATGCGACGCATTTGGATCCCGACCTTGCTCCCGACCGTGCTGGCCTGCGGCGTCCTGTACTCGGCGGGCTGCTCGGACAGCGGCGGCAACAGCCTCATCGCCGGGATCGTGAGTGCCTCCCTCGAGTCCGCCGTGCGCGCGGACCTGAGCGGCCAGCAGGACATCTACACCGGCGACCTCGGCAACGGCGTGACCTTCACCTTCCCGGCGGTCAAGGGGCAGGTCTACCACGTCGACTTCGAGGGCGAGGACGCCGACGACGAGGTGACCTTCGACGTCCTCGGCGACGATGGCTCGGGCCTCAAGTCGAAGTCGCGCAAGACGGGCGAGGTGTTCGTCTACACCCACGAGAACCACAGCCAGCACGTGCTGATGATCTGCCGCCCCCGCAACCCCCTCCACACGATCGAGGTCAAGAAGCTGCGCCTGCGCGGCACCGGCACCTTCTCGCCCGACACCGTGCACGTGAACGTGTTCGTGGCCGGCGCGTTCACCGGCTACGGCGCCTACAACGACCTCGCGACCGCCGCCGATCAGGGCGCCTTCACCGACGCGGTCATGACCAAGGTCCAGACCCTGTTCCAGCAGGCCGGGATCGCGATCCGCTACGAGGGCTTCGCCTACACCGCCGACCAGGTGCGGCAGATCAACGGCCGCCTGGTGGGGACGGACGACCAGACGATCTGCGCCGCGGGCGAGTCCATGAGCTCGACCGGCTTCGAGGTGGTCTCCAAGGAGGGGATCGACGCCTGGGGCAACCTCGGCTTCCCCGCCACCGACCCCAACTTCGACCGCGGCCACGGGATCGACGTGTTCGTGATCCACCACTTCACCAACGATGGCACCGTCGGCCTCTCGCCTCGCCCCGGCATGCTGCTCGGCAACGGCCCCGACACCGCCCTCGCCGTGGGCGCCTTCCTGCAGCAGGGCGGCAGCCTGATCCCGCGCACGCCCGACCAGATCGCGACGGTGCTCACCCACGAGATCGGCCACTTCCTGGGCTTGCTGCACACCACGACCTTCAAGCCCAGCCCGTCCAACCCCACCGAGGCGGTCGACGACGGGATCGCCGACACGCCCCGCTGCACGGTGCTGAGCGACAACAACAACGACGGCATGGTGGGGATCGGCGACGGCTGCCAGGACGAGGACAACATCATGTTCTATCAGGCAGGCGCCCAGACGATCTTCAGCGCCACTCAGGGGCAGGTCATGCGCAACCTGCTCAGCCTGCAGGAGCACTGAGCGCTCACTCCCCGAGCTCTCTCTCGCACTCCTCGATCCGCGCCCCGACCGTCGCCAGCGGCCGGCTCTCCGAGGGCGCCAGCCGGACGCGCAGACCGCGCAGCTCCCAGCGCCCGGGCCGATACCAGGGCCCGCGGCTCCCGAACAACTCCTTGTTCCCGTTCGCGTCCACCAGCCCCTCCGAGTCCGGCCGCCCGAAGAACGACGCCAGGACCAGGCGTCCGGCGCCGTAGCCGTCGAGGGCCTCGGGGTCGACGAGCTGCTCCCGCCGGGCCAGCACCTTCACGAACGCCTCCTGCACCAGGTCCTCCGCCACCGCCCGGTCGCCCACCAGCGCGTAAGCCAGGCGGAATGCGGGGCGACCGGCCCGGCGGTACAGCGAGCCCACCGCGTCCCGCCCGTCCGTCTCCTCGAGGTGGGGCGTGGCGTCCAACGGGTCCTCCGGAGAGCGGCGGGGCGGGGCAGCGGTCTCGCAGGCGCTCGGGCTCACCCCCATGAGCACACGCTCGGCGGCTCGGGCATCTAACGAAATCGCGAGTCTTCCCTAAACGCAAGCGCCTCACGCCGTTGCGGGGCCCGGGCTATAGTGGCCCCGTGAAGCGTCGCGTCGGAGTCCTGCTCGGGGCGCTGGTCGCCGTCGCCGCGGGCCTGGGGGCGCTGGCCGGCGTGGGCCGCGGTCCGCGCGCGGTCGACCCGCCCGACCTCGACCCCCGCCTCCTGCCCTGGGCGCCGCTGGCTCCGCACTCGGAGCTGTTGCTGCTGGCCGCGCGGGACCACAGCCCCCTCTCGATCGCCCTGCGGCGGCGGGTGGCGCGCTGGGAGACGGTGGACGGCGTCCCGCACGCGCGGGTGGAGTGGGCGAGCGACGGTCCGTCCTGGCGCCTGCGGGCGGTGGAGTGGCTCCGGCCCGAGGCCACGGCCGCCGGCGGCCTGCGGGTGGTGTGTGCCCAGCGGCAGGTCGGGCGGCGGGTCCACCGCCTCGACCCCCCCCAGCCCGTGCTGGAGCTGCCGCTGCGGGCGGGGCAGGAGTGGAGTTGGGCCGGCGCCGTCCGCGGCGCCCCGGCCCGATTGAGCGCCGAGGTGCGCGCGGCGACGCACAGCGAGCACGGGCCCGTGCTCGAGGTCGTGCAGCGGGTCGAGCTCCTCGCTGGCGAGGCGCCGCCCACCGAGCGGGTCCGCACCTACGCGCCCGAGGTGGGGCTGATCGCCGAGCGGTGGACCCTCGCCGCCGGCGCGGAGCCGCCGCGCGCCGCCGAGCTGGCGCCGGCGCCCGAGGCGGCGGAGTAGTAGCTCAGGCCTCCTCGTCGTCGAGGCGGTCCAGCTCGGCGGAGTCGTACACCTCGCCCTCCGAGCTGTCGAAGATCACGATCCCCTCGTCACTCAGCGGCACCTCGCGGCCGGGGTCGGACGGCGTGACCGCGAGCTCGCTGGGCCCCTCGCCCGCCGCCTCCCGCGGCGCCGGCAGCAGGTCGGTGGACGCCTCCAGCCGAGCCGACGCCCCCGGCACGTTCTCGTCGTCGTCGAGGAGCACGAACACGCCCGAGTCGCGCATCTCCGCCTCGTAGGAGGCGGCGTCGAGGAACCGGCGCCCCAGGTCGTCGGCGGTGGGCTCGGCGTCGAGGTACACGCAGCGCAGCGCCCGCTGCCCGGCGACCATGGCGAACGGCTCGGCGTGCCCCAGCCGGGCCGCAGGCGCCAGGATCGTGGGCCGGTCGGGGTGGATCAGCCGGGCCCCGTCCTCGCCCTCGCACGAGATCGCCCCGTCCTCGCGCACCGAGAGCACGAGGGCTCCGCCCGGCGAGTCGTCCGGCTCGATCACCACCCGCCCGTCGGCCCGGACGTGGTCCCGCAGCAGGTAGCGCTCGGGGGAGATCCGCCCGTTGGCGCCGATCGTGCGCAGCTGACGGTCCCCCAGGGCGACGACCGCCCGCCGCCGCCGACGCTCGCGCGCCAGCTTGACGCCGCCCCACGCCCCGCCCGCGACCAGCAGGAGCGCGCCCAGCGCCAGCCGCCCCCACCCGGGCGGCGGCGAGACCCGCAGCCGGACCGCAGCCGGGACGGCGGCGCCCGCCGCCTCCACCCGCAGCGTCACCTCGGCGGAGCCGGCCTCGGGTGGCCAGTGGAGCAGGCAGGCCTGCTCCAGGGCGTCCGTCACCAGCCAGGGGCCGGCCGGCTCGAGGCGAGCGCCGGCAGGGGCCCCCACCAGGACGGGCTCGACCGACAGCGGCCCCCCGCTCGCGGGCGGCTCCAGGCCGACGCGCACCGTGAGAGGCGTGGCGGCGCCGCTCAGCCGCAGCGCGCCCGCCCCCGGCAGGCCCCGCGGGTCGAGGACGCGCACGAACGAGAGGCGGGCG
>JAWLGW010000177.1:0-8968 GCA_041690735.1 Planctomycetota bacterium | reverse complement strand
CGGGACCTGCCCGCCGCCGGCGCGCCGGCGGCGGCGCTGGCGCCTGCGGGGGAGGTCGCGCTCCTGCCCGCCGCGGTCTCGGGGGACGGGCGGCGCCAGCGGCTCCCGCCGGCGCCCCGGCCGCCGCCGCTGCGGCGCCACCTGCTCCTGTCCGTCCTCCTCTGTTAGCAGACCCCCGGCCCTGGACGCCCGTCGCGTCTCGGGCCGCGCGTGTGTACGCGTAATCGTACGCACCCCCCTGCGTCTGCCTGACACCAGGAGGAGGTCTGCTCCCCGTGAAGCCCACGTCCCCCGCCGCCCTGCGGCGAATCCCCCTGCTGGCGGCTCTGCTGCTGCTCGGCCCCGGCTGCGCCTCGCAGCGCGAGCGCGTCGCCCTCGCCGACTGGTCGGCCCTCGGCGCCACCTTCTCGCCCATGACCGCCGGGGGCGAGGCGCCGACCCTGCCGGCGGCGCCCACCCTCGCCGACTACGTGCGGCTGACCTTGCGTCGCAACCGCTCCCTGCAGGCGCAGGCCCACCGCTGGCGGGCGGCGCTGGACGAGATCCCCCAGGTCCGCTCGCTCCCCGACCCGCTCCTCATGTACGGCGGGTACATCGAGGAGGTCGAGACCCGGGTCGGCCCGCAGCGGCACGCCCTCGCCGTGTCGCAGCGCGTCCCCTGGCCCGGCAAGCTGCTCACCGCCGCCGACTTGGCCTTCGAGGAGTCGGAGGCGGCGCGGGCCCGCATCGACGCCGTGCGGCGGGACGTCGTCCACGAGTTGACCGCCGCGTACGCGCGCTACTACGTCCTCGCCCGCGAGGTGGCGATCACCGCCGAGAACCTGACCCTGCTGCGCCACTGGGAGCAGGTGGCGCAGACCCGCTTCCGCGCCGGCGCCCGCGCCGCGCACCGCGACGTGATCAAGGCGCAGCTCGAGATCGGCCTCCTCGAGGATCGGCTGGCCAGCCTGCGCGACGCCCGCCGCCCGCTGGTCGGCGCGCTGCGGGCCCTGCTCGACCTGCCGCCCGGGGTGGAGCTGCCCTGGCCGACCGAGCTGCCGGAGGCCCGCCTCGCCCTCGACGAGGCGGGGGTGCTCACGGTCCTCACCCGCGACAACCCCCTCCTCGCGGCCCTCGACCGGGAGGTCGCCGCGCGTGAGGAGGGGGTGAGCTTGGCCCGGCAGAGCTACCTGCCCGACTTCATGCTCGGCCTCGACTACATCGAGGTCGGGCCGGCGCGCGCGTCCGGAGTGTCGGGCAGCGGCCAGGACGCCCTGATCGGCCGGTTCGGGCTGACGCTGCCCATCTGGTGGGGCCGCTACGCCGCCGAGGTCGACGCGGCGCGGGCGCGCCTCCGCGCCGCCGAGCTGAGCCGCGCGCAGACCGAGAACGACCTGGTCGCCCGCGCCGAGCAGGCCCTGTACGACTACCGCGACGCCGAGCGCAAGGTGCGCCTGTACGAGGGCTCGCTCATCCCGAAGGCCGAGGAGTCGCTGCGGGCGGGCGTGACCGCCTGGGAGACGGGCGCGGGCGACTTCCTCGACGTCCTCGACACCGAGCGCATGCTCCTCGAGCTCCACCTGTCCCGCGAGCGCGCCCGCGCCGAGCGCCTGCGAGCCCTCTCCGACCTCGAGCGGCTCAGCGGCGCTGACCTCGCGCCGCCCCACGTCACCCATGAGGAGGTCCAGTGAAGCGCCCCGCCGTTGCCATCGCCCTGGTCGTCGCCGGCCTGATCCTCCTCCTCCTCGCCGGCCTGGTGGGTCGCTGGACCGCCGGCGGCCCAGCGGAGACGCCGCCGCCGGGGACCGCCGCCGCGCCGCCCGACGCGCCGACGATCTGGACCTGCTCCATGCACCCGCAGATCCGGCTGCCCGAGCCGGGGGCGTGCCCGATCTGCGGCATGGACCTGATCCCGCTGCGGGCCGACGACGGCGAGGAGCGGGGGCCGCGAGAGCTGAAGCTGTCCCCTGCCGCGGCGGCGCTGGCCGAGGTCGAGACGTCGCCCGTGGAGCGGCAGCCCGTCACGCGGCGGGTCCGCATGGTGGGCAAGGTCGACTTCGACGAGACCCGGCTCAAGTTCATCACCGCCTGGATCCCCGGCCGGCTGGACCGGCTGTACGTGGACTACACCGGCACCCTGGTGCGCAAGGGCGACCACCTGGTGGAGATCTACAGCCCCGAGCTGCTCACGGCGCAGCAGGAGCTGGTGCAGGCGCTCTCGGCGCGGCGCACCCTGCAGGAGCGCGGCAGCGAGCTCCTGCGCGAGTCCGCGGAGACGACGGTCGCCTCGGCCCGCGAGAAGCTGCGCCTGCTCGGCCTGACCCCCGAGCAGATCGAGCGCGTGGAGCAGACCGGCCAGATCACCGACCACGTCACGACCCACGCCCCCATGGGCGGGGTGGTGGTCCACAAGAACAAGAACGTGGGCGACTACGTGGGCACCGGCGAGCGGATCTACACGATCGCCGACCTCGACCAGGTGTGGGTGAAGCTGGACGCCTACGAGTCGGACCTGCCCTGGATCCGCTACGGGCAGCAGGTCGCCTTCGAGACCGAGGCCTACCCCGGCGAGCGATTCCTCGGACAGGTGGTGTTCATCGACCCGGTCCTCACCGGGCAGACGCGCACGGTCAAGGTCCGGCTCAACGTGGACAACCGCGACCGGCGCCTCAAGCCGGGCCTGTTCGTGCGCGCCGTGCTGGAGGCGCGCCTCGACGCTCACGGGCAGACCATGACGAGCGAGCTGGCCGGCAAGTGGATCTGCCCCATGCACTGGGAGGTGATCGAGGAGGAGCCGGGCGAGTGCCCGATCTGCGGCATGGCGCTGGTCCGGGCCGAGAGCATCCACGACGTGGGCCACCGGCCCGAGGCCTTGCCCCTGGCGGTGCCGGCCTCCGCCGTCCTGTGGACCGGGGTGCGCTCGGTGGTCTACGTGCGCCTGCCCGGCGAGGCGCCGCGGTTCGAGGGCCGCGAGGTGGTCCTCGGCCCCCGCGCCGGCGACTTCTACGTGGTCCGCGCCGGCCTCGAGGAGGGCGAGCAGGTGGTGACCGAGGGCGCCTTCAAGATCGACAGCGCCCTGCAGATCGAGGCCCGCCCCAGCATGATGCTCCCGCCCGATCAGGCGCGCGAGGCCCGCGACCTGGGCGTGCCGTCCGCGTTCCGCGTCGCGCTGGCGCCCGCGGTGCAGGCGCTGCTCGACCTGCAGGTCGCCCTGGCGGGCGACGACATGCTCGCGGCCCGCGCGGCGGCGACCGCCCTGGGCGCC
Source organism: Planctomycetota bacterium (assembly GCA_041690735.1). Classification (GTDB taxonomy): domain Bacteria; phylum Planctomycetota; class J058; order J058; family J058; genus JAWLGW01. Next base: position 5,724 of record JAWLGW010000177.1, on the reverse strand, counting down.
GCGCTGGAAGCGGTGGAGAGCGATGCGCTGGAGCGGCCGGCGCAGGCGGCCTGGCTGGCGCTCGGCAAGCGGCTGCGGGACGCGGCCGCGGCGACCGCGGCGGCTCCGACCATCGAGGCGGCGCGGCAGGCCTTCGCGCCGCTGGCCGAGGCGTCCCTCGACCTGGTGCGCGCCTTCGGCCACACGCAGGCGGAGGTGCTGCGCGAGGCCTACTGCCCCATGGCGCTGGACGACCAGGGCGCCAGCTGGCTGCAGGCCGAGGGCGAGGTGGCCAACCCCTTCTTCGGGGCCTCCATGCTCCGCTGCGGCGAGCTGCGGGAGAGCTTCCCCCCCGTCACGCCGCCGCCTCCCCCGCCGCCCACCCCCACGGTCCCGGACGCTCCGGGCGAAGGGGCGACGCCCGGCGAGCAGGGGCACGAGGGGCACTCGGCGGGCTCAGGCGGCGCGCCGGCGCCGCGGGCAGGGCCACGGACTGGGCGCCAGGCCGTCGATGCGATCCTCCACGCCTACTTCACCGTGCAGCAGGACCTCGCCGGGGACCGGCCCCTCACCCCGGCGCGGGTAGAGGCCCTGGCGGACGCGGTGGCGGCGCTCTCGGCCGCGCCGGCGCCCCTCGCCGCGGCGCTCGCCCAGCTGAAGGGCGCGCAGGACATCGCGGCGCAGCGGCGGGCCTTCGAGCCTCTGTCCGAGGCGGTGGCGGACCTGGTGGAGCAGCTCGGCCACGGCGGCGCCCACACCGTCCGCCGCTTCCACTGTCCCATGGCCCTGGGCGACGGCGCCGACTGGCTGCAGACCGGGACCAAGACCGCCAACCCCTACTACGGCGCCAGCATGCTCCGCTGCGGGAGCGAGGTGGAGGTGCTGCCCGCCGCCGGTGAGGGGGGCCAGTGATCGCCCGCATCATTCGCTTCTGCCTCGTCAACAAGCTGGTGGTCGCGCTGCTCATCATCCTGTTCGTGGGGTGGGGCGTGCGGGTGGCGCCGTTCGACTGGGACGTCCCGGCGATCCCCCGCGACCCGGTGCCCGTCGACGCCATTCCGGACATCGGCGAGAACCAGCAGATCGTCTTCACCGAGTGGATGGGTCGCTCGCCGCAGGACGTCGAGGACCAGATCACCTACCCCCTCACCGTCTCGCTGCTGGGGATCCCGGGGGTCAAGACCGTCCGCAGCTACTCGTTCTTCGGCTTCTCCTCGATCTACGTGATCTTCGAGGAGGACGTCGAGTTCTACTGGTCCCGCTCGCGGATCCTCGAGAAGCTCTCCAGCCTGCCGTCGGGCACCCTGCCGCAGGGGGTGCAGCCGGCCCTGGGCCCCGACGCCACCGCCCTGGGGCAGGTGTTCTGGTACACGCTCGAGGGCCGCGACCCGGCCGGGAACCCCACCGGCGGCTGGGACCTCCAAGAGCTGCGCACGGTCCAGGACTGGTACGTCCGCTACCAGCTCCTGGCCGCCAAGGGGGTGGCGGAGGTCGCCTCGGTGGGCGGCTTCGTGCGCGAGTATCAGGTCGACGTCGACCCCGACGCCATGCGGGCCCACGGCGTCACCCTGACCGACGTGGTGGACGCGGTGCGACGGTCGAACCTCGACGTCGGCGCCCGCACCATCGAGATCAACAGCGTCGAGTACGTGGTCCGCGGGCTGGGCTTCGTCGAGTCGGTGGCCGACCTCGAGAAGGTGGTGGTGCGGGCCGCCGACAACGTGCCGATCCGGGTGCAGGACGTGGCGCGGGTGGCGCTGGGACCCGCCCTGCGCCGGGGCGCCCTCGACAAGGCCGGCGCCGAGGCGGTGGGCGGCGTGGCGGTGGTCCGCTACGGCGACAACCCCCTGGCCGCGATCAAGCACGTCAAGGCGAAGATCGCCGAGCTCGCCCCCGGGCTCCCCCGCAAGGTGATCGTCGACTGGACGCAGGTCGCCCCCGCCGAGGTGGAGGCCTTCGCCGCGGCGGAGGGCTTCCTCGCCATGAAGGAGGGGGACCTCGACCAGGACGCGTGGCTGACCTGGGCCACGGCCCAGGCGAGCGCCGGGGGCGCGCTGCCCGAGTGGCTCACCCTGTCCCAGGTCACGGTCGTGCCCTTCTACGACCGGACCGGCCTTATCTACGAGACCCTGGGCACCCTCGACTCGGCCCTGACCGAGGAGATCCTGGTCACGATCATCGTCGTGATCGCCCTGCTGCTCCACCTGCGCAGCAGCCTGCTGGTGTCGGGGCTGCTCCCCCTGGCGGTGCTGATCTGCTTCATCGCCATGAAGCAGTTCGGGGTGGACGCCAACGTGGTGGCCCTGTCGGGGATCGCCATCGCGATCGGCACCATGGTCGACGTGGGGATCATCCTCACCGAGAACATCCTCAGACACCTCGACGAGGCGGAGGAGGGCGAGGACCGCCTGGAGGTGGTGTACCGCGCCTCGGTGGAGGTCGGCGGCGCGGTGGTCACCGCCGTCGCCACCACCGTGATCAGCTTCCTGCCGGTGTTCGCCATGGAGGCGGCCGAGGGCAAGCTGTTCCGGCCCCTGGCCTTCACCAAGACCTTCGCCCTGCTGGGGTCGATCGTCGTCGCGCTCACGATCATCCCGCCGGTCGCGCACCTCCTGTTCGGGCGCGGGGCCGGCAGCCTGCCGCGCCGCCTGCTCGGCCCGGCCGCGATCGCGGGCCTGGGCGCCTTCGCCCTCACCGCCTCGACGCCGGTGGGTGCGCTGCTCCTGCTCATGGCCGCCGCCGGCGTCGCGCAGGCCGCGGTCGAGGCGCGGGCCGAGGGCTCGCCCGAGGGGCCGGAGGGCCTGGCGCGCGGCCTGGGCCTGGCCAGCAACGGGCTGGCCGTGGCGGCGGTCGGCTGGCTGCTCACCGAGCACTGGCTGCCGCTGGGGCCCGAGGCCGGCGTGGCCCGCAACCTCCTGTTCGTCGGCGGCCTGATCGGCGGCCTGCTGGGGCTGTTCGCGGCCTTCCTGCGGGTCTACACGCCGATCCTGCGCTGGTGCCTGGAGCACAAGCTGGCCTTCCTCAGCCTCCCCGCGCTGCTGCTCCTGTTCGGCGGCAGCGTGTGGCTGGGGGCGGAGGTGGTGGTCCCCTGGGCCCCCGCGGCCCTGGCGGGGCTGGTGGCCGGGGGCCTGGTGTACCGCCACCTCGCCGCCCTGGCGCGCGAGCGCCTCGGTCCGCGGCCGCAGGGGCCGGCCCTGGTCGGCCTGGCCGTGGTGGGCGCGGCGCTGGCCGGGGCGATCACCGTCACCGGGGTCACCACCCTGGGGGTGGCCGGGTGGCGCTCGAGCGCGCTGCAGGGGCCCCGCGCGGCGCTGAACCACGCCCTCCCCGGGCTGGGCAAGGAGTTCATGCCGCCCCTCGACGAGGGGAGCTACCTCTACATGCCCACCACCATGCCCCACGCCTCCATCGGCGAGGCCCTCGACGTGCTGCAGAAGCTCGACCTGGCCATCGCCTCGGTCCCCGAGGTGGAGCAGGTGGTGGGCAAGATCGGGCGCGCCGACAGCCCCCTCGACCCGGCGCCCGTCTCCATGGTGGAGACGGTGGTCAACTACAAGTCGGAGTACGTCACGGACGCGCGGGGGCACCGGCTGACCTTCGCGGTCGACGCCGAGAGCGGCGAGTACCTGCGGGACGCGCAGGGCGAGCTGATCCCCGATCCGGACGGGCTCCCCTACCGCCAGTGGCGCGACGCGATCAGGAGCCCCGACGACATCTGGGACGAGATCGTCGAGGCGGCGCAGCTGCCCGGGAGCACCTCCGCGCCGCGCCTGCAGCCGATCGCGGCCCGGATCGTCATGCTCCAGAGCGGCATGCGGGCGCCGATGGGCTTCAAGGTCAAGGGGCCCGACCTCGCCACGATCGAGCGCATGTGCCTCGAGATCGAGCGCCTCCTCAAGGAGGTGCCGGCGGTCCAGCCTGAGGCGGTGATCGCCGACCGCATCGTGGGCAAGCCCTACCTCGAGATCGCCATCGACCGCGAGGCGATCGCCCGCTATGGGCTGAAGATCGCGCAGGTCCAGGAGGTGATCGAGGTGGCGATCGGCGGCAAGCCGCTGACCGTCACCGTGGAGGGGCGCGAGCGGTATCCGGTGCGGGTGCGCTACGCCCGCGAGCTGCGCGACTCGGTGGAGGCGATCGAGGCGATCGCCGTACCCACCCCCCAGGGGACGCAGATCCCCCTGGCCGAGCTGGCGGACGTCCGCTACGAGCGCGGCCCGCAGGTGATCAAGAGCGAGGACACCTTCCTCACGGGCTACGTGCTGTTCGACAAGCGGGCCGGCTTCGCCGAGGTGGAGGTGGTCGAGCAGGCGCACGCCTATCTCAAGGCGAAGGAGAAGAGCGGCGAGCTGCAGCGCCCTGCCGGCGTCACCTACGAGCCCGCGGGCAGCTACGAGAACCAGGTCCGCAGCGAGAAGCGGCTGCGGGTGGTGCTGCCGCTGGCGCTGTTCATCATCTTCTTGATCCTGTACCTGCAGTTCGGCCGCAGCTCCACCGCCTTCCTGGTGTTCACCGGGATCGCGGTGGCCTGGGCGGGCGGCTTCCTCATGCTGTGGCTGTACGGCCAGCCGTGGTTCCTCGACGCCGAGGTCTTCGGCGTCAACCTGCGCCACCTGTTCGCGGTCCACCCGGTCAACCTGTCGGTGGCGGTGTGGGTGGGGTTCATCGCCCTGTTCGGGATCGCCACCGACGACGGGGTGGTGATCGCCACCTACCTCGACCAGTCCTTCGCGGCCAACCCCACCGAGACGGTGGCCGGGATCCGCGCCGCCACCGTCGAGGCGGGGACTCGGCGGATCCGCCCCTGCCTCATGACCACCGCCACCACGCTCCTGGCCCTGCTGCCGGTGCTGACCTCGACGGGGCGCGGCGCCGACATCATGGTGCCCATGGCGATCCCCTCCTTCGGCGGCATGGCGGTGGAGCTGATCACCCTGTTCGTCGTGCCCACCCTGTACTGCGCCCTGGCCGAGTGGCGGCTGGCGCGGCGGCAGCGGGTCAGCCAAGCCGCGTGAGCGCCTCGAGGTCCGCCAGGATCGCGGCCACCTGCCGGCGGCGCTCCCCGCTCAGGCGCGTATCGCTCCAGCCACCCGTGCGACGCCGTCCGCGCTCACCGCCGCGCACACTACAATGAGCCGCAGGAGGCCGCATGACCCCTCGCTGGACGCTCGCCGCGCTGCTGGCCGCCGCCCTGTGCGGCTGCCCCGACTCGGCGCCGGATCTCCCGCCGAGCGACCCGCCCACTCCGGAGCTGCCGCCGGCGCCGCCCCCGCGGGAGGTGGAGGCGCCCGCGGACGACGGCGCCGCCCAGGCGGAAGGCGGCGCGGTGGGCCTCATGGGCCAGGCGACCGATCCGGTGTGCGGCACGAGCGTGGAGCTCACCGGGCCCGCGATCACCGCCGTACACGACGACGTCAGCTATCGCTTCTGCAGCGATGCCTGCCGCGAGCGGTTCACGGCGGAGCCGGCGAAGTACCTGGCGGAGCGGGGCGAGTGAGCGAGGAGGCGACGCCCAGCGAGGAGCCGCTGGCGGCGCGCCCGGACGCGCCGGCCGCTGCGGAGACGGACCCGCAGGTCCGCGACCTGCAGACGGGGCGGCGCAAGTTCCTGGCCATGGCTACGGCGGGGCTGGGCGCCTGCGCCGGCGCCAGCCTGCTGGGGGCGGTGGGCGCCGCGGTGGTCGGCACCCCCCTCGCCGCCGAGGCGGGCGAGCCGGGGTGGTACGACCTCGGCCCCCTGGAACGG
>JAWLGW010000176.1:0-8990 GCA_041690735.1 Planctomycetota bacterium | reverse complement strand
GATCCGCCGGCGCGGGGCTAGACTCCCGACACCGGGGCGGTGCGAGGAGGCCGCCGTGACGGCAGGCGAAGGTGGACTGCAGATCCGGGTGCGCGCTCGGTCTGGCGGCGCCCTGCCGCCGGAGCACGAGCACGAGCACGAGCACGAGGTCGGGGTCGAGCACGAGGTCGGGGTCGAGCACGAGGTCGGGGTCGCGCCCCTGGAGGGGGCTTCGCAGCACCTCCGCAGCGAGCTGCGCGGCCGGGTCCGCGAAGCCCTGCGCTGCCCGTACTGCCGCGAGGACGTGGCCCCGCAGGACGCGCGGGCGACGCCCGGCACCTCCTCGGCCGAGGACTCGCGTGACAAGGCGATCCTCCTCTCGGTGCTGGTGCTGTCGCTGGCTGCGCTCCCGCTGGCGGCCGCGATCGCCCCCGAGGCGGCCGTGCTCGCCTCCGCCGTGGGCACCGGGATCCTGCTCCACCTGATCGCCACCCGGCCCCTCCTGCGCCTCGCCCGGCCGGTCGTGGCCGAGCTCCGCCGCCTGCGGGCCGGCGGCGCCAGCGCCGGCGGCGAGAACGAGGCGCTGTCCTGCGCGCGCCGGGGCTGCGGCGCCCTGTACCACGCCGAGTGCTGGGAGGAGTGCCGCACCTCCTACGGCGCCTGCGCCGTGTTCGGCTGCGGCTCCACCGCGGCCGAGAGCGTGTCGGGCGTGGTGCTCGCGGTGCGCGTGGTGCGGATGTTCGTGGCGGCGTTCCTGTTCACGCCGCAGGTGGTGGACGCGCTCCGCAACAAGGACGACGCCGCGGTAGCCTCGATCCGGGAGGCGATCCGCGGCAAGGCGCAGCGGGCGCACCAGCGCATGTGGAGGCCCACCGCCGCGGAGCGGCGCGAGGGGGCGCCCCTGTTGAACACCCTCCAGTTCGGGGTGGTGGTCGCCGGGTTCGCGATCTCCCTGCCCCTCGCCTGGCGCTGGCTGTCGCAGCCGGGCGCCGCCGAGGGGATCGCCCTGGCGGTCATGGTGGCGATCCCGATCCTCATGGTCCTGGGGCTGTACGGCGCCTCCTGGGTCACGGCCTGGGTGATCTACGGCGCCAAGGCGGTGCTGGCGGGCGAGTTCGCGGCGCTGTCCCGCCTGGGGCAGGCCGGGTCGTACCTGAGCAAGCTGCGCCTGGGGGGCGGGGGGAAGAAGGCCTAGCTCTTCCGCTGAGCCCGGATCCGCTCGTGGTCGGCGGCGGTGTGGCCGCACACCTGCGCCCCCGGCTCGCCCGACAGCTCCACCGTGCCCACGTCCTTGATGTTGGCGCAGGGGTCGGCGCCGCCGGGGATCAGCAGGCGGAAGGGGCCGCCGGCGTCCTCGGGGAGCGGCCGCCCGTGCAGGGCGTACACCAGCAGCGCGTCGCGGGCCTCGGCCAGCGGGAGGCTGGAGCTGAACTGGTCGTCGCGCGAGCGCACGGTCACGTGGGCGGCGCCCTCGCCGGCGCCCGCCCGGTCGATCACCGCGCCCAGCCGCGCGGCGGTCCCGGAGCGCTTGGGGATCAGGGCGCTCACGTCCGCCACCTGCGCCGAGTCCGGCAGCGTCTGCAGGCCGTTGAAGTCGAGCGCCACCTCGCGATCCACGGCGCCGCGGACGGCGACGCTCGCCTCCCGGCGAGGCGCGCCGCTCTTGCGAGCCTTGCGCTCCAGGAAGGCGGTCATGCGGCGCCGCTTCTCCTCGTCCTCGAACAGGACCGCCTGCAGGGCCGACTCGAGCGCCTGGCCCGCGTCGGTGGAGAAGCCGGTGCTCTGGTTGAGCGCCGTCTTGGCCAGCCGCACGGCGAGGGCGGTGTTGTTGGCGATCTCCGCCGCCAGCGCGCGGGCGGCGTCGACCACCTCGGCGTCGGGCACCACCCGCTCCACCAGGCCGATCGCGTAGGCCTCCCCGGCGCGCAGGATCCGCCCAGTGAAGATCAGCTCGCGGGCCCGCCCCAGCCCCACCAGCCGCGGGAGGCGATAGGTGGCGCCCGCGCCGGGGATGATCCCCAGCCCCACCTCGGGCTGACCCAGGCGAGCGCCCTCGCCCGCGATCCGCAGGTCGCAGGCCAGCGCCAGCTCGCACCCTCCTCCCAGGGCGAAGCCGCGGATCGCCGCGATCGTGGGGGCCGGGAAGGCCTCGATCTCGCGGAACAGGTCGGAGTTGATGCGGCGCAGGGCGTCCCCCCGGCCGCGGTCGCGGAGCTGCGCGATGTCGGCGCCGCTCACGAACGCCTTCTCGTCCCCCTTGAACACCAGGGCCGCCAGGTCGTCGCGCAGGGCCAGCTCGCCCAGGGCGGCGCGGAGCTCGCTGACCATGGTGAAGTCGAGGGCGTTGCGGACCTCGGGCCGATCGAAGGTGATCCAGGCGATCCCCTGGGCGGGACCCTCCACGCGGATCGTCTGGTAGCTGTCGGTCATGTCCTCTCCTCGTCCTTGCCCTTGCCTTGCCTTGCCTCATCGACCCCGGAGAAGCCGACGCTGCGGCAGCTCACCTCGTTCGCCTCGCCAGGTCGACCACCTTACGGCTCGCGGTCGGCAGCGCGAGGGTCTTCAGCTCGGCGGCGTCCACCCACCTGCCGCTGCCCCTGACCGCTCGGGCGCGGGTCCGGGCGCGGAACACCTCGGTCGTCCAGTGGCGGTGGCTGAAGCGGTGCTCGGCGACCCCGCAAGCCCGCAGGCGAGCCCGGCAGCCCAGGCGCCGCGCCAGGCGCGCGGCTGCCTGCTCCGCCGCCTCTCCCGGCGTGAGCTCGGCGCTGGGGAGCTCGTACATGCTCGCCAGCAGCCCCTCCCCCGGCCGCTGCTGGACTAGGAACCGCCCGTCGGCGCGCTGGAGGTACAGCGCCGCCCGCCGCACCACCGGCACCTCCGCCCGGGGGGCGGGCTCGGGGTAGCGCTCCGGCTCGCCGTCGGCGGCGCCGCCGCACAGGGAGCGGAGCGGGCAGGCCCCGCAGTCGGGCCCCCGCGGGCGGCACACCAGCGCCCCCAGCTCCATGAGCGCCTCGTTGAAGGCGCCCACCTCGCGCGCGGGCAGGACCGCCTCCGCCAGCGCCCACAGGCGGCGGTGGGTGGGCCCCCGCTGGGGCGGGCCGGCGACGCGGAACACCCGCGCCAGGACGCGGGCCACGTTGCCGTCGAGGATCGGCGCCCGCTCGCCCCAGGCGAGGGACAGGAGCGCGCCGACGGTGTAGCGGCCCAGCCCCGGCAGGGCGGCGAGGGCCCGCCGGTCGCGCGGGAGGGCGCCGCCGTGCTCCGCCACCACCACCCGCGCGGCGCGGTGCAGGTTGCGCGCCCGGCGGTAGAAGCCGAGCCCCGACCAGGCCGCCAGCACCTCCTCCTCCTCGGCGGCGGCCAGGCTGGCGACGTCGGGGAAGCGGGCCAGGAAGCGCTCGTAGTAGGCGAGCACCGTGTCGACCTGCGTCTGCTGGAGCATCACCTCGCTGACCCACACCCGATAGGGCGTGCGCTGGTGGCGCCAGGGCAGGTCCCGCGCGCTGGCGCGGAACCACCGCAGGAGCGGCGGCGCCAGCTGGGCGGGGCCGCAGGTCGGCGTCGAACCCGACGTCGAGCCGGCTGGGGAGGTGGGCGAGAGGGCGTCGGGGCGGCGCGCGCGGGTCACGGCTCCTCCGGGGGCGCCCACGATGCCCGCCGGAGGGGAGGCGGGGAAGGGCCGCCGCGGCGGGTTGTCCCCTGCCGGCCAGGGACGGACAATGCGCCCGGTGCCCAACCTGATCGTGTTGTCCGGGCTCCGGCGCGGGACCGTGTTCCCCGTCGAGGAGCGGGCGGTGCTGGGCCGTCAGGCCGAGGCCGACCTGCGGCTGCCGGACTTCCTGGTCTCGGCCCGGCACGCCGAGGTGGCGGCGGCCTCCGAGGGCTGGGTGCTGCGCGACCTCGGCAGCACCAACGGCACCTTCCGCAACGGCCTCCGCCTGGGCGGTCCGCAGCCGCTGGCGCTGGGTGACCTGGTGCAGCTCGGGACCACCGAGCTCCTGTTCACGGACTCGGATCGGCCCCCGCGCCTCGACGAGAGCGGGGTGCACGAGGCCCTGGTGGACGCCGCCCCGGCGGCGGAGGACGAGGCCGAGCGGTACGCGATCCGCGTCGTCACCGAGCCCGGGGCCGAGGACCTCCTCCTCGACGCCGCGGTCGACCGGGGGCTGGCGCCCGATATCGCCCTGTCGGTGGCGCAGGCGGTGCAGGGGGTGTTCGGGCGCGCCTGGGACCTCGACGACCTGATCGCGCGGATCGCCGAGCGGTTCGTCCGCGCCGCGCGCGGGCGCGGGGTCGCGGTGGCGCTGCTCCCCGAGGGCGGCGGCGCCCTCGAGGTGGTCTACCGCGGAGTGGTGGCAGGCGACGCCCTGTATGCCCGCGAAGAGCCCGAGTTCGCCGTCCGTGAGGACCTCCTGGAGCGGGCCCTCGAGGAGCGCGGGGCGCTGCTGGCGCGCGCAGGACCCGACGCGGCCTCCACCGGACAGCTGCCGCTCGAGCCCCGCGCTGAGGAGGGCGGCGAGGCGTCCGGCGTGGGCGGCGCGCCGCTCGCGCTGTGCCTCGCGCTCCCCTCGGCTGTCGGCACGGTGGGGGTGGTGTACGTCCACGACGCGCGCCCGGGGCTGACCCAGGAGGACCTGGGCCTGCTGTCGCTGGTCGCGCGCCTGGCGGGCGTGCACCTGCGCGACCACCTGCTCGTGCGCCAGCTGCGGACGCGCAACGCCGAGCTGGAGGAGGCGCGGGCCGCCCTGGCCCGCGCGCACGAGGACCTGCGCGAGCGGTTCGAGGCCCGCACCGCCGAGCTGGCCGACGTCGACCGGCGCCGGCGGCTGCTGGCGCGGATCGTGGACAGCAGCCCCGACGCGGTGGTCAGCCTGTCGCTCGAGGGGGTGGTCACCTCCTGGAACCCGGGCGCCGAGGCGCTGTACGGCTACACCGCCGAGGAGGTGCTGGGCGAGGTCCTGCCGACGGTCCCCGACGAGCGCAGCGGCGAGCTGAAGCGGGCCCTGCGTGAGGTCGGCGCCCGCCGGCCCCTCTCCCTGCGCACCACCCGCGTGACCCGCGACGACCGGGAGGTGCCGGTGTCCGCGACCGTGGCCCCGGTGCTGGGCGCCGACGGTGAGGTGGAGGGCCTGGTCGAGGTGGCGCGCGACCTGAGCGAGCAGCTGGCGCACGAGGAGCGCATGCGCTGGCGCGAGCGCCTGGACGGCACCGCGCAGCTCGCCCGCGGGCTGGCCCACGAGCTCGGCAACCCCCTGGCCAACCTGCGCAGCGGGGTCGACTTCCTGCTGGCGCGCGACCGGCCGGAGCCGGTCGTGCGGCGCGGCCTGGAGGTCCTGCGCCAGGAGCTGCTGCGGCTGCAGCGGCTGGCCCAGCGCGCCTTCGACCTGACCTCCTGGGAGACGCCCGAGGTGGTGCCGGTCGACCTGCGAGGAGTGCTGGCGGACGCCGCGGCCGCGGTCGCGGCGCGGGCGCGCGACGCGGGGGTCGAGGTCCGCCGCTCGAGCGGGTCGGACCCGGCGCGGGCGCTGGGAGATCGCGACCAGCTGATGCAGGTGGCCCTCAACCTGCTCGCCAACGCCCTCGACCACACCCCGCGCGGCGGACGAGTCGAGCTGGGGGTCCTCCACCAGGGCGAGCGGGTGGGGTTCGCGGTGCGCGACAGCGGGCGGGGGATCGCCCCCGAGGACCTGCCGCGGGTGTGGGACCCCTTCTTCAGCCGCAGGGCGGACGGGGCAGGGATCGGGCTGGCGATCGTGCGGCGTATCGTCGATCTCCACGGGGGCGAGCTGTCGGCCGACAGCGAGCCGGGCGACGGGACGGTGGTGGCGGTGCTCCTGCCTGCCGAGAGGAGGTGACGGTGGTCGAGGTGGCGCAGGATCAGGCGACGCTGCTGCTGGTCGAGGACGAGGCGCCGTTCCGCGAGTTCGCCGGGCAGTTCCTGGAGGAGAACGGCTTCGCGGTGCGCTACGCCGCGACCGGCAGCGAGGCGCTGGAGTCGATCCAGGAGGGGCTGCCCGACCTCGTGTTCCTCGACCTCAACCTGCCCGACCGTGACGGCGTGGACGTGCTGCGCTGGATCCGCAGGCACCGTCCGGGGCTGCGGGTCGTGGTGCTCACCGCCTACCGGGACGCCGAGCACGCGGTCACCGCCCTCAAGGCCGGCGCGACCGACTACCTGACCAAGCCGGTGGATCTCGATCGGCTGCTCGACGCGGCGCGGGCGGCGCTCGCCTCACGCTCTCCGGTGGCGGCCACCGAGGCGGCGACCGGGGCGGCCCCGGCCGATGTGCTGGTCGGGGAGCACGCCGCCTGGCGCACGACCCTCGAGCGGGTGGACGCGGCCGCAGACAGCGCGAGCGCCGTGGTGCTGCTGTACGGGGAGAGCGGGTCCGGAAAGTCCGAGCTGGCGCGTCGCCTGCACCAGGCCAGCGCGCGCCGCGGGGGCCCGCTGGTGGTCGCCGAGTGCCCCTCGCTGGCGGCGCAGCAGGCGGCGGAGGAGCTGTTCGGCGTCGAGGGTGAGGAGCAGCGGGGACTGGTCGAGCGAGCCGCCGGCGGGACGCTGGTGCTGGAGGAGGCGGGCGAGCTGCCGCCGCCCCTGCAGCCGCGGCTGCTGCAGCTCGTCGAGCGGGGGACCTTCCGGCGGGTCGGGGGCCGCGAGGACCTGCCGGTCGACCTGCAGCTGGTGTGCACGTCCAGCCGGGACCTGCGGCGCGCCGTGGAGAGCGGGAGCTTCCGGCGCGACTTGCTGTTCCGCCTGGAGGCCCTGGCGATCCGGGTCCCGCCCCTGCGGGAGCGCGGCGACGACAGCCTGCGGCTGGCGGAGAGCTTCCTGGCGGCGCGCCGGGAGGGCCCCCGCCTGCTCGAGGACGCCGCCCGGCGAGCCCTGGTCGAGCACGCCTTCCCCGGCAACGTGCGCGAGCTCAAGAACGTGGTGGAGCGGGCCGCCACCTTCGCGCGCGGCCGCGAGGTGATCGAGCTCAAGGACCTCGACCTGCCGCCGAGCCCGCAGGCCCTCCCGGTCGGCGCCAGCGCGCAGCCCCTGCTGGCGCCGGTCGACCTCGAGGCGACCCTCAACGCGCTCGAGGGGCACTACGTCCGGCTGGCGGTCGAGCGGGCCACCAACCTGCGCGAGGCGGGGCGGCTGCTCGGGCTGGACCGGTTCGCGCTCGCGCGGCGGCGCACGCGCCTGGCGCGCCTGGGCGGACCCGAGGGCGTGCGGCACGTGGTGGACCGCGCCCCGGGCTGGGTGCGCGTCCTCCTCGCTCCGCACCCCGGGGACCTGCCCGAAGGAGGGCTCGACCTGCAGGCGCTGCGGGACGAGCTGGAGCTCAAGGCGATCCGGCGGGCCCTGCGGGCGACCCGGGGCAACCGCGCCCGGGCCGCCACCCTGGTCGGCATGAGCCGCACCAGCCTGTGCCGCCGGCTCGACGAGTGACCCGCAGGGAGCGAGGATGGCAGACAAGAGGTTTCTCTTCCTTCTTTCTTACTTTCCTCGCTCATCCTTCTTGTTGGCGTGCGGCTGATCGCGGCTAACGCCTCCGCGCTCGGCAGACGCTCGTTGCGACCTCGCGGCTCTGCGCCATTGCGTTGCAAGGCGGTCGCCGAGGAGCAGCACGAGGAGCGACAGCAGCAGTCGGCAGTGCGGCCCCTGCTGTCGCTGGTGAGCCCCGCTCCTCGACGTCGCCTCTCTCTACGCGAAGGCGCAAAGCCGCCAGGGCGCGACGAGCGCCCTGGTCTGCGGCAGGGGGCTTCCGCAAGCGAAGCGCTAGCGGCGCTCGTTCAGGAGGCGCTTCGCCTGCTCTCGCGCCTCGTGCGCGCGGCGGCGGGCCTCGTGGTGGCGGGCGTAGGCCACCTCCTCACGATCGAGTCGGCCGTCGCCGTCGCGGTCGTACTCCTCGAGCAGCGCACGCTCCTGCCGGCTCGCCCGCGCCTGCGCGGCCTCGCGGCGAGCGCGCGCCATGGCCCGGCGCTCGCGCGGGCTCAGCTGCCCGTCGTCGTTGTCGTCGAACCTGGCGAGCAGCCGGCGCTCGGCTGCGGCGGCGTGCTCGGCCGCCGCCTCGCGCAGGAGTCGCTTGAAGCGGGCGCGCTCCTCGCCGTCGAGGTCGCCGTCGCCGTCGCGGTCGCACCGCTCCCGCACGAAGTCGCGCAGGGCGTTCGCCTCGGCCGGCGAGAGGGCGCCGTCGTCGTTGGCGTCGAAGCAGTCGGCCAGGGTCGAGCGACGCTCCTGCGCCTCGTGGCGCTCCTTCTTCTCCTGCTCGTGGCGCTCCTTCTTCTCCTGCTCGTGGCGCTCCTTCTTCTCCTGCTCGTGACGCTCCTTCTTCTCCTGCGCCTTCTTCCCCTCGTGATCGTGCGGCCGCTCCGGGCAGCGGTCGTCGCAGGCCAGGACGGCGGAGGTGGGCAGGAACAGGAAGGCGGTCAGGATCGCGGCGTACTTCATGAGGCTCTCCCCTCTGCGCGCGGCATGCTCCCCAGTCGCGCCGGGGCTGCGCACGTCACGCGGTTTTCTTGGGGGAGGCCTAACCCATGCCCGGGCAAGGCCCGAGAGCGGCCTACGCCACGCTCGCCACCCACAGGCCGTCGCCCAGCGGCACCAGGATCGGGTGGAGCCGCGGGTGATTGGCGACCGTCTCGTTGAAGCGCCGGATCGCCGCCACCGACTCGCTCGGCTCCTCCTCCGCCAGCAGCTCGCCGAAGGCGAAGGCGTTGTCGACCAGGATCGCCCCGCCGGGCCGGACGATCCGCAGGCACTCCTCCAGGTAGCGCCCGTAGTTCACCTTGTCGGCGTCGAGGAAGGCGGCGTCCGCCGAGGCGTCGGCCAGGGTCGGCAGCACCTCGACGCCCGCTCCGCGCAGGACCTCGACCCGGCCGGCCACGTCCGACTTGGCCACCCACTCCTCGGCGAAGTCGGCGTGGCGCGGCTCCACCTCGATCGTGCGCACCCGGCCGTCGGCTGGGAGGGCGCGGGCCATGGCGATCGCCGAGTAGCCGCCCAGGGTGCCCACCTCCACCAC
>JAWLGW010000175.1:0-8993 GCA_041690735.1 Planctomycetota bacterium | reverse complement strand
AGGCGCGGAGGGGACGCAGCTCCTCCCCCAGTCGGTGGCGGCCGGCATCACGCCCCTGAGCCCGGCCCGGCCCGCGCCCGCCGACGACGACTCCGAGACCACCCCGGCGCGGCCCACCCCGACGCCCGGCCCGGCGGCCGCCGGGACGGCGCTGCCCCCCGAGCTGGCAGGCACGGGGCTCGACCAGAAGTACACGATCACGAAGAAGCTCGGTGAGGGCGGCATGGGCGTGGTGTACCTCGCCTACGCCAACGACGACACCGAGCGCAGCCAGCCCATGGCGCTCAAGGTCGTGCACCGCTCGGTGGTCAAGAGCAAGGACGCCGCGGCGCGCTTCAAGCGGGAGATCCTCGCCACCAGCTTCTGCGCCCACGAGAACATCATCGAGATCTACGACGCAGCCGAGACCGACGACGGCTCCTATTACATGGCCATGGAGCTGGTCGAGGGCGAAGAGCTGGCGGACCTCCTCAAGCAGGTGGGGCCCTTGTCCGTGGAGCGGGTCGTCGACCTCATGGACCAGGCGCTGCAGGGGCTCGAGGCCGTGCACAACGCCAACATCGTCCACCGCGACATCAAGCCCCAGAACTTCCGCATCAGCCCGCCCTCCGTCACGGGCAGCTACGAGAAGCTCAAGATCGTCGACTTCGGCATCGCGCGGGTGCTCGACGCCGAGGACTCGGGCGCCGGCGACCAGTTCTACCGGACCATGGGCGGCAAGATCACCGGCTCGCCCGCCTACATCGCCCCTGAGAGCATCACCGAGCCGGTGGTCGACGGTCGCGCCGACCTGTACTCCCTCGGGATCACGATCTTCCGCATCGCCACCGGTCGGCTGCCGTTCGTGGCCAAGGAGCCGACCGAGTACCTGCCGATGCACCTGTACCACAAGCCGCCGCCCCTGCGGTCGCTCCTCCCCAACGCCCCCGCGGAGCTGGAGGAGTTCGTGGCCAAGCTGCTGGAGAAGGCGCCATCGAAGCGGTTCCAGACCGCCGGCGAGGCGCTGGAGTTCCTGCGGGCGAAGGTGCGCCCGGCGGTGTTCGGGGCCGACGCCCCGCCCCCGCCCTGGCTGTCGGGCGAGGCGGGCGCCGCAGCCCCGGAGCCGACGGCGACGGCGGAGCCCCAGGTGGCGGTGGCGTCCGAGGTGTCGCCGCCCGAGACGACCAGCGCCCTGCCGGCGCCGCCCCCTCCCCTGCCCACGGACCCGCCGCCCACCCCGGCCGCCCCCCGATCCGCTGCCGACCTCGACGAGCTCGACCTCGGCTTCACCCAGCCCGAGATGGCGGTGCCCAAGTTCGACCGGGAGGACCCCGGCCAGGCCCCCCTGACGCCCGCGGTGGTGGAGCCCGAGCCGCCCAAGCTGGGCTTCTTCGCCCGCCTGTGGGCCTTCTTCTTCGGCCGCAAGAAGAAGCAGCCCGTCGCCACCAACGGCGGCGCGGCCGAAGCCGCCCCCGCCGAGGAGCAGGCCCAGGACGCTTAGGGGCGGCGCGCGCGGTTCGGCCGCGGCGCTGCTATCGTTTGATCCATGACCGACGCCCTGGGCGACCTGATCTCCGAGCTGGAGGAGGCCGGGGACGACGAGGCGACCGTGGAGATCGCCGCCGTCGCCCTCGCCGAGGGGGACGCCTCGCCCCACGGCCTGGTCGACCTGCTGGGCCACGGCTGCGCCGCCGTGCGGCGGGCGGCCGCGCTGGCCCTGGGGCGGCGCGGAGACGGCGCCGCGCGGGCCGCGCTGGAGCGCGCCCTGGAGGACGCCAGCGGGCCGGTGCGCCGGGCGTCCTGCCGGGCGCTGAGCCAGCTGGGGGACCCCCGCAGCGAGCCGGCGGTGGCGCGGCTGCTGGCGGACCGGCTGCCGTCGGTGCGGGCCGCCGCGGCCGAGGCGCTGCGCGGCACGGGCGGGGAGGAGGCCGTGGCGCGGCTCGACGCGCTGCTGGGTGACGAGCGAGCGCGGGCTCCCCGGGCGGCGGCCTTCGACAGCCTGGTCGCCCTGGGAGGCCGCGACGCGGCCCACGCGGAGGCGGCGCTGGGGGCGCTCGTCCGCCACGTCCCGCGCGAGGACGACCCCGAGCTCCGCCGGGCGGCCGCCGGCCGGCTGCTCGCCGCCACCGCCCACCGCGATCACGGCGCGCTCCTGACGCTGTTCCGGCAGGTGCCGCGCTCGGGGCAGCAGCCGCTGGCGGACGCCCTGGCCGAGCACGCGCTGACGCCGGCGCAGGCGCGGATCGCCCAGGAGCTGCGCCACCTGCCGGCCGACGTCGAGGTGCTGGCGCGGTTCGGCTCCAACCTGACCGAGCGCGCGCTGACGGGCGAGCTGGGCCGGGCGCACGGGCGCGAGGCCGAGCTGCAGACGATCCGGGAGCGGTTCGCGCGCCCCGGCCCCAAGAGCCTGGTGCTGATCGGCCCCTCGGGCGTCGGCAAGACCGCCCTGGTGCACGAGCTCGCCCGCCGCCTGGGCGAGGAGCAGGTGCTGGTCCCGACCACGATCCTCGAGGCGACCACCGGCGAGGTCCTGTCGGGGACGCGCTACCTGGGCGAGTGGCAGACGCGGCTCAAGGAGCTGATCGACGCGCTCAAGGCCCCCAGCCGCACGGTGTGGTACGTCCCCGACGTCAACCTGCTGGCGGAGGCGGGGACCTCCGAGCACTCGCAGGAGAGCTTCGCCTCCATGCTGGCGCCCGCCCTCGAGCGGGGGAACGTGGTGATCCTGGGGGAGAGCACCCCCGAGGCCTGGCGGCGCGGCCTGTCCCGCTTCCCGGGGCTCCGCAAGCTGTTCTTCACCCTCGAGCTGGAGGTGCCGGCCCCGGTCGCGGCGCGCGAGATCCTGGCCCGGGTCGCCGACGACCTGCGGCAGCAGCACGCGAGCCGTGTCGACCTGGTGGTGCCCGCGACGAGCGTGGAGCTGGCGCTCGACCTGGCCGACGACTACTTCACCTCGCAGGTGCGGCCCGGCGACGGCGTGCGCCTGCTCCGTGAGGCGGTGGAGGCGGCGGTGCAGCAGGCGGCGCCCGAGGCCCACGGCCCGGGGGCGCCTCCCCCCCGGGTGGAGGTGCCGCCGACCCACCTGCTCGCCACCCTGTCGCACCTCAGCGGCGTGCCGGTGCGCCTGCTCGACGACGTGCTCCCCCTCGACCTCGGCGAGGTGCGCCGCTTCTTCGCCGAGCGTGTGCTCGGTCAGGACGAGGCGGTCGAGACGGTGGTCGACCTGATCTCGCTGATCAAGGCGGGGCTGACCGATCCGGCCCGCCCGCTGGGGGTGCTGTTCTTCGCCGGGCCCACCGGCGTCGGCAAGACCGAGATGGCCAAGGCCATGGCCGAGTTCCTGTTCGGCAGCCCCGAGCGGCTGGTGCGGGTGGACCTGGGCGAGTTCCGCGAGCCCCACTCCCTCCGCCGCCTGGTGGGCGACCCCCACGCCCTCGACCCGGCCGCCCGCTCGGGGCTCCTCACGGCCCCCGTCCGCGAGCGGCCGTTCTCGGTGGTGCTGCTGGACGAGGTGGAGAAGGCCCACAGCAACGTGTTCGACCTGCTGCTGCCGCTCATGGACGAGGGGCGGCTGGTCGACGAGCGGGGGCAGGTCACCGACTTCCGCCGGGCGATCATCATCATGACCTCCAACCTCGGCTCCGACCTGACCGAGGGGACCGACCTCGGCTTCGCCAGCAGCGAGGGCGAGCTGGAGGCGCAGACGGCGAAGGTCCGCCGGGCCATGCGCAAGACCTTCCGCCCCGAGTTCCTCAACCGCCTCACCCGCACCGTGGTGTTCGCGCCCCTGTCGCTGGAGGTCATGCGGCGCCTGACCCGCCGCGAGGTGCGGCGGGTGCTGTCGCGCAAGGGGATCACCCGCCGCCACGTGATCGTCGAGACCGACGACGCGGTGATCGGGATCCTCCTCGAGGAGGGCTTCTCCTCCACCTTCGGCGCCCGCCACCTCAAGCGGCGGGTCGAGGAGCTGCTCCTCAAGCCGCTGGCCCGCGCGATCCTGCGCCTGCCGCCGACCGCGACCCTGGCGGAGCCCGCGCTCGGCGAGGAGCAGCCGGTGATCCGCCTGGCGGTCGCCGAGGATGGCGCCCTGCTGTCGGAGATCGTCCAGCAGCCCACCGAGGAGGCGGACGAGGCCGAGGCGCCGGCGCCGGGGCGCGCCACCGCGCGGATCAAGGACCCGCGCCTGGGGCGGCTGGTCGACCTCGACGACCTCGAGCAGCGGGTGCTCGAGCTGCAGGAGCGAGTGGACGGAATCACCGAGGCGCTGGAGGCGCAGGGCCTGCGCCTCCGCAAGCGCGAGCTGCTCGACGCGACCCTGGCGGCGGGGTTCTGGGAGGACAAGGCGCGGGCGGGCGTGATCCTCTCGGAGATCTCGGCCCTGGAGCGCCTGCTCGACGCGCCGGGGCACCTCGAGAAGGCGGTGGCCAAGCTCGACCGCATCCTGGGCAGCGCCCGGCGGCAGCCCGGCGAGACCCGCACCCTGCACGACCTGCTGGCCCGGATCGACGGCCTCGAGCACGAGATCGAGTTCACCACCTACGCGGTCCACTGCCCCTCCCCGGAGGACCGGGGCGACGCCTACCTGCTGCTGCGGCAGGTGGGCGACGGCGACCTGCCGGTGGACCCGATCGCCTCCATGAGCCGCCTGTACCGGCGCTACCTGCGCGGCAAGCGGCTCGCCTACCAGGTGGTGTACGAGGCGGTGCGCGGCGGCGGGACCCTGCGCGAGGCGGGCATCCGCGTGGAGGGCACCTGCGCCTTCGGCCTGCTGGCCGGCGAGGCCGGCCTCCACCAGTGGATCGACCGCGACCCCGACCAGCGCCACGGCAAGCTGACCGCCTTCGTGCGCGTGAACGTGTTCCCCCCCGCCCCCGAGCCCCTGCGCCCGGCCGAGATCAAGCTCGAGCGCCGCCCCACCCAGGACGAGGCGGGGGTGCTGATCAAGCGCCACCGCCAGCACCTCGTCGTCACCCACCAGGAGACCCTGGTCGCGGTGGACGGCAGCGTCGACGGCCACCCCAAGGCCGAGGAGGGCGCCCTCACCTTCCTCGCCGCCCGCGTCGCCCAGGCCCGCCGCCGCGGCGGCCAGAGCGACCCCGGCGTGGTGCGGCGGTACGTGCTCTCGCACCAGGTCGCCCGCGACCTCGGCACCGGGACCAAGCTGCACCTCGACCAGGTGCTGGCGGGGAAGCTGGACGCCTTCGTGCTGCCGCGGGTGCTGGGGCACCGGGTGGAGTAGCCACCGAGCTGTCGCGACGAGCACCGCTCCCCAGCGACAGCCCGGTGGCGCCCGCCCCGCCCGCCTCCTCCCGACCGGCTGCTATAGTGCGCGCGCGGGAGCGTGGAGGGACTTACGTGGCCAACGCTGCGGATCGCAACTTCGACCTGGCGCTCGGGCGGTCGGCCCTCAAGGTCGGCCTGATCTCGGGCCAGCAGCTGACCGAGGCCCTGCTCGTCCAGAGCACCTCGGGGTTCAAGCACTCCCTCGACAAGGTCCTGGTCGACCGGGGCTTCCTGGACGCGGAGCAGGCCGATCAGCTGCGGGGCGGGGTCGAGGTCACCGGGATCGCCGACCGCCGCGACAAGCCGCCCAGCGAGGAGGCCAAGGCCCGGGTCGGCAAGATCATCGAGAAGGTCCTGTGCGACAAGCTCCTCAGCGAGGAGCCGTTCATCACCACCTACGTGGGCCGCCTGCCGCGCGACCCGCTGGGGGCCGCCCTGCACCTGGTCGAGAAGTCGGCCATGCGGTCGGGGCTGTGGATGGACTTCCTCGAGACCGTGCGCGCCTGCCAGAACATCGACCACCCCAACGTGGTCGCCGTGCTCGAGACCGGCCGCACCGACGAGCACTTCGCGATCCTCACCCGCTACAACAAGTCGGGCATCCCGCTGCACCAGCTGCTGCACCGGGTGCGCCGGCTCAAGCTGTCCGAGGCCCTGCGGGTGACGCGCGAGCTGGCCCAGGGGCTGGCCGCCGTCCACGGCGCCGGCCTGGTCCACCGCGACCTCAAGCCCGAGAACGTGCTGCTGGGGCGCGAGGGCGAGGTGCAGCTGTGGCGGGCCGGGATCGTGTTCGAGCCCGCCGGCGCCAGCGAGTTCGCCGAGCCGCGCACGGTGTTCGGGAGCCCCCACACCATCGCCCCCGAGGCCCTCAAGGGGGAGCCGGCCAACCCGCTCACCGACGTGTACGCCCTGGGCGTGATCGCCTACGAGCTGGTGACCGGGGTGCGCCCCTTCGAGGGCGAGACGGTGGCCGATCTGCGGCCGCAGCACCTCGAGGTCGAGCCGCTCGCGCCCCACACCATCATGCGCGCCCTCCCCAAGGAGGTGAGCGAGCTGCTGGTGTGGCTGCTGTCGAAGAAGCCGGGCGAGCGCCCCACCGCCGAGAAGCTGGTCACGACCCTCCAGAACCTGGAGAAGAAGATCAAGCGCACCGGCACCACCACCCGCTTCCAGGCCTTCGACCCCAACGGATAGCCGGTGAGCGGGCCGGGCAGCGAGGACCAGGAGGTCCTCAACCTCGAGCTCGTCGTCGAGCGCCTCGCCGAGTACCGGCCCAGGGAGGCCCTGCTCAGCCCGCGCCGGGCCGCCGTCGCCTCGGTGCTGCGGTTCGACCGGGGGGCGCCCGAGGTCCTGCTCATGGAGCGGGTGCGCCGCGAGAGCGACCGCTGGTCGGGGCACGTCTCGTTCCCCGGCGGCCGTGAAGAGGAGGACGACCCCGACCTGCTGGCGACCGCCGTGCGCGAGACCCGTGAGGAGGTCGGCCTCGACCTCACCGCCGCCGCCCGCCCGGTCGGCCGCCTCGACACCATTCGGGCCGTCGCCAGGGGCAAGGTGCTCCCCATGAGCATCTCCCCCTACGTGTTCGTGCTGGAGCGCGAGGCGCCCCTGGTCCTGGGACCCGAGGCGGAGAGCGCCTTCTGGTTCCCCCTCGACCGGGCCGCCACCGGCGAGCTGTCCAGCGACTACGTGTACGCGGTCGGCCCCGCCCGCCTGCGCCTCCCCTGCTGGCGCTGGGAGGGCTACACGGTGTGGGGCCTGACCTACCGAATGCTCACCAACCTGCTGAAGGTGGTCAGCTAGGGAACGCCGTTGGGGTCCCAGCCCGCCGCGCCGTCGGCGTCGAGGAACACCGGGTTGGTGAAGCCGACCACGTGCACGGTGCCCAGCGCCGGGTCCACCAGGCCCGGGAGCAGATCGTTGATCAGGGCGCCAGCAGCCGCCGTCCCCCGCACGTCGACCGTCAGCCAGGCGTCGTTCAGGACCGTCACGTCCTCCTCCACGTAGCGCATCCGCACCACGTCCCGCACATCCGTCGAGAAGGGCCCCCCTTGCGGCTGGAGCAGCTGGGGCGACAGGTCGAAGGACTGAGGTGCGTCGCCGGTGAGGAGCGGGTTCGCCGGACTCGTGAAGCCAGCGGACAGGCCGCCGCCGTTGACGTTCAGGGTGACCGAGTCCACCGGCACCCAGGGCGCCGCCAGCACCGTCACCCGCACGTCGAAGACGCCGTCTGCGTCGGTCACGAGGTCCCCCACCTCGCCGTCGTCGAACACCCCGTCCTGATCGGCGTCGACCTCCACGTACACGATCGGCCCCGAGGAGCCGATCACCTCCATGGCGTCGGGCCCGGCGCTGGACCGGAGCTGGTTGAGGCCGTTGATCGTGGGGGTGGCCTGGATCAGGCGGGGCAGCAGGTTGTCGTTGAAGGCGTCGAGGTCCATGGTGGCGATGGTGGTGCCGCCGTCCTCCAGCCCGTCTACCCGCACGTAAGTGCGCGGGTAGCCCGGCAGCCCCGCCAGGGTGTGCGAGTCGGAGTTCGCGGTCACGGTCTTGACCAGCCCGGCCGAGGTGAGGGTGTACCAGTCGGTGCGGTTCAGCTCGTACAGCAGGCGGGAGCCGCCGTACGCCTCGATCACGTCGAAGTCGATGATCCGGACGCCGTCCCCGTCCGTGTCGTCGACCAGGTCCGCCAGGGCCGCCCCCGAGGTGAGGGGGAGCTCGTACCCGCCGCCCAGGAGCGCGGCCAGGCCGCGGGCCCGCTGCGGGAAGCCTGGCTTGGCGTTGGTGAAGAAGCCCAGCCCCAGCGGCGGCAGGGGCGCCTCGGCGATCGGGTAGCGGGGGTGGTTGATCTGGATCACGTCCACCCCCTGGTCCCGGTTGGCGCCCAGGTCGTCGCGCAGGAGCTCGTACAGCGCCGTGGGATCGCGGAACTCGTCCGGCGGGGCGCCGTTGCGGCGCAGGTCCTCCACCAGCGGCACGGGCCAGGCGTTGAAGTGGCCGATGGTGTTGGGGTAGGTGGGCGTCGGCACGAAGCCGGTGGTCTCCACCCCCACCTGGCTGCGGATCAGCGCGCTCAGGTCGAGGGTGGTCTCCCCGTCGAGGGAGGCGATCACCGGGCCGAAGTCCACCACCTGGTCATGGTCGGTGGAGACCATCATCTCCACGCCGTTCGCCAGGTACGAGATCACCCGGTCCCGCAGGGGCACGGCCGAGTCGAACGACCCGCCCGAGTGGACGTGGAAGTCCGCGGCGACCATGCGCTGCAGCGGGCTGTCGAAGGAGTCGGGGCTGACCCCGTAGGCGGTCAGGCTGCTCTCGGCCACGAGCCGGCGCAGCTGCAGGGGGTCGCCCGCGGTGTCGGTGGTCTGGACCGTCTCGCCAGCGCCGATCAGGAAGAAGTCCCGCGCCGCGCCCGGCTCGGGGAAGCTGTCGACGGTGTACTCGATCCCGCGCATGGCGACGACCTGATAGGCGCCCGGCGCCACCCGCACCGTGCCCCGCCCCTCCAGCAGGTGCACCACGTTGGCGATCCCCTCGGCCCGGGGGTCGGCCACCCGGCTCGGCGTCCCCCCCGCGTCCGGATCCGCCGCGGCGTCGGCCACCGTCGCGCCGTCGGCGGCGATCCCGAAGAACGGGTCCGGGGTGGCGTCGGCCGGCCCGAGGCCGTCGGGGTCCTTGCCCAGGATCACCACTCGGCAGGGGATCGGGTCGCCGTTGGCGTCGGTGACCTCGAT
>JAWLGW010000174.1:0-9012 GCA_041690735.1 Planctomycetota bacterium | reverse complement strand
GGCCAAGCTCACACCGGACGTCAATCGGCCCGCGGCGCCGCTCCGCCCGTCAGGCGCTGCTGGAGCTGGTGGCGAATGATCCCGCCCACGAAGTCGAACTCCAGGTAGCGGCGCACGGCCTCGGCCGCGTCCGCCACCGGCGCGCTGTCGTTGCCCAGGCGCACCGTCCCCTTGCCGTCGCGGAAGGTGAAGGCCACGGTCTGGCCGTCGGCGAGCCCCTCCTCCTTGAGGGGGCGCAGGACGGGGATCTCCTCCAGCCCCAGCAAGAACAGGTTCCGCGGCCAGGGCTCCTGCGGGAGCAGGCTGGAGAGGGCGGTGAGGCGCAGCTCGAAGCCGCCGGTGCGGAAGACCTCGGTCCAGGGGGTCCCGGGCGGCACCGGCCGGGCGCCGTCGAGGGCGATCAGCTGGGCCCGCAGCACCAGCTTGCTGAAGAACCCGCGCCCCAGCCCGACCGAGCCGTCGGCCAGGCGCGCCCCGGGCTTGGTGATGTCGACCTCCTGGCCCTCCAGGTTGTCGACGCCCACCAGGCCGATCAGGCTGGCGAGCGTGCTGTCCTCGAACGGCTCGCGCACCGCCCGCAGACCGATCGACTTGGTGAGCGCCACGGTGCGCGTCTTGCCGTCGTCGAGGACCACCTGCAGGGAGAGGAAGTCCGCCTGCCGCATGCCCTCGCGCACCACCACGTGCCCGTGGATCGTGGTGACGAACTCGTCCTCGTCCTTGTAGACCATGAGGTGGACGCCGGTCGGCACCGTCTTGCCGCTCTCGGTCGTCCCCGTCCCCAGCAGGAGCACGCAGGCGATCTGCGTCTCGTCCTCGTACTCGTGGGTGTTCTTGATCACGAGCTTGCGCCCGTGCGGGTCCCAGGTCGCGACCGACCGGTCGTCGTCGAGGGCCAGCCGGTTGCTCTCGTGGTCGCCCCGCTGGCCCAGCCCGGCCATGGGGCTCCGCTTGGGCCCCTCGAAGAAGTACACGCCCCGGCGGGTGAAGGTCCGCCTCGCCGGCCGCTGCTCCTCGGCCCACGCGACCCCGCCGGTCAGCAGCACCGCCAGCGCCGCCGCTCGCCACGCCCTCGCTGTGCCAGACCTGTCCATGGGCCTCATGTTCCCTCAGCCCTGCCCCCGCGGCAAACCCCTCCTCTCGGGAGGGCGGGTTGTCGGTCGCGCGGCGGGGGCCGAGACTCGGCGCATGATCTACGCCAACAACGCCGGCACCAGCTGGCCCAAGCCCGAGGCGGTCCACCAGGCGGCGGCCGCGGCGCTGGCCGCGGCGCCCAAAGAGCGGGACGGCCTGTTCGCGCGGGCGCAGGACGAGGTGGCGCGGTTCCTCGGCCTGCCGCACCCCGAGCGGCTGCTGCTCGCGCCCGGCTGCACCGCGGCCCTGGCGGTGGCGATCGGCGATCTGCCCTGGGAGGCGGGCGACGTGGTGGTGACCAGCGCCCTCGAGCACCACGCCCTGGCGCGCCCGGTGGAGAAGCTGGTGCGCGAGCGCGGGGTCCGACACGAGGTGATCCCCTACCGTCCAGGCGTCCCGTTCGACCTCGCCGCAGCCGAGGCGGTGCTGGGTCGGGGGCGGGTCCGGCTGGTGGCCCTCACGGCCGCCTCCAACGTGACGGGCGAGGTGCTGCCGGTGGCCGAGGCGGCGGCCCTCGCTCACGAGCACCAGGCCTTGTGTCTGATCGACGCCGCGCAGGTCGTGGGGGTGCTGCCCTTCGACGTCGCCGCGCTGGGCGCAGACCTGGTGGCCTTCGCCGGCCACAAGGGCGCGCTGGGGCCGCAGGGAATCGGCGGCCTGTGGGCCGCCCCCGAGGTGACCTTCGCCTCGCCCTGGGCCTCCTGCGAGGTGGGCGGCGGCGAGCGCCCACCCTGCAGCCCCATGCCGGGTTACTGCGACGTGGGCTCGGTCAACCTGGCCGGCGCGGCGGGGCTGGCGGCGGGGCTACGGTGGCTGCGCGAGCGGGGGCCCGCCGCCGGCGAGGGGCCCCGGGCCCTGGCGGCTCGGTTGGTGGCGGCTCTGCGCGAGCGTCCCGGCTGCCGGGTGCTGGGCGGCGACGGACCCCGCACCGCCACGGTGTCGCTGCTCCTGGACGGCCTGGCCCTGGCGGACAGCGAGGCCCACTTCGCCGCCCAGGGGGTGCTCGTGCGGGCGGGACAGCACTGCGCGCCGCTGGCCTTGGCGGCGGTGGGGGCGCCCGCCGGGACGGTGCGGATCAGCTTCGGCTCCTTCAACGGCGAGGAGGACGTGGAGGCGGTCCTGCGAGCGGTGGACGCGGTGCGCGCCCCCTGAAAAGTCCTCAAGTCAGGCGGGCAGGCTGCCGATGGAGTCGGGATCAGAAGGAGCCGCCCGTGCCCGCCACCGCCCCGACTCGGCAAAGCAAGGCCGCCTCCGACAGGTTCGGCTCGCGGGCCTGGGCCCGCGCCCTCGTGACCGACCGCGGCCAGGTGACCCCCAGCGGCCGCCACACCCGGGTGGAGGTGTGCGAGGGCCCGGCCGACGCCGCGGCCCGCGCGGACGCCCGCCGGGCCGGCCGCCACCGCCTGCTCCCCTGCCAGGTGTTCCTGGCCACCGGCGCCGGCTCGCGCCCCCTGTTCCCCGCGGGGCCCTTCGACGAGTTCCGCTGCGCCCAGCGACAGGTCCGGCCGGCGCACGAGCTGGAGTTCCTGACCCGCCTCGACGCGCGCGACCAGGGCACCGAGGACTACCGTCCGTTCGCCAAGTTCGACCTGCGGCGCGGCGGCGAGCCGCTGCCCCGCCTGTCGCGGGTCCGCCCCTTCTGGGAGCAGTTGGCGGCGCGCCACGGGCTGCGGGCGATCCCGCGCCCTCGCCTCCGGGAGGCCGCCCTGCGGGAGGGGTTGATCACGCTCGCCCCCGGCGTCTCCTCGGGCGTGTTCCGTCGCCCCGGTCAGCAGGCGCTGCCGTACGCCGAGGTGCTGGACCTGCTGCGCGCCACCTGCAGCCCGATCGAGTGGATCGCCTGGCTGGAGACCGCCTTCCCCGCCCCGCCCGAGGGGACGATCCTGCACCGCTACTACCTCGACGCCGACCTGACGGTCCACCTGGTCCGCCACCACTGGCGCGAGGGCAAGAGCCTGCGCCGGGCCCAGCCCACGGCTGACGCGCCGGGGCTGTGGCTGTATCCCGCCCGCGCCGCGGGTTAGCGCCTCTCCTGCGCCTCCTCGCTCCTTCGGTCGCGTCGATTGCGGGGCCGTCCGACGGCGCGACGATGAACCGGGGAAGAGGAGCAGGGATGTGGCCGACTACACCTTCGGAGACTGCCTCCGCAACGCTTACAAGGTGAACTGGAGGATCGACGACGTCCTGGGAGGACGATCGTTCGATCGCGAGCGGCGCTGGCTGCCCGAGGCCCTCTCGGGCGCCCGCGGCCTGGACTGGTTGTCGGAGCGCGAGGCCCGCCAGCTGACCCAGGTGGAGCTGGCGGCGTACGCGCACCTGTTCTCGTACGTGGAGGAGTTCATCGCCCCCGAGGTGGTGGAGCTCGCCCGCCCGTACGAGGTGGACGAGCGGGAGGCGTTCGACGCCCTCACCAACTTCGCGGCGGAGGAGGTCAAGCACATGAACCTGTTCCGCCAGCTGCGCCAGCGGGTCGACGACACGCTGGGGTTCGAGACCCGCCTGGTGGGAGGCGAGCGCGAGACCGCCCACTTCGTGCTCTCCAAGCACCCGGGCGCCGTGCTGCTGCTGACGGCCGTGATCGAGTGGTTCACCCAGCGCCACTTCCTGGAGGCGATCCAGGACGACGCGGCGGTGGACCCCTTCACCAAGGCGGTCTTCAAGGCGCACTGGCAGGAGGAGGCCCAGCACGCCAAGATGGACCACATCGAGACCGTGCGCCTGTTCGCGCGCCTGAGCGACGCCGAGCGCGACCAGGCCATCGACGACCTCATCCAGCTGGTGGGCGCCGTGGACGACCTCCTCCAGGAGCAGGCTCGCCTGGACCTCGACAACTTCGTCCGCCACTCGGGCCGCGACCTGAGCGAGCAACAGCAAGAGGACCTGTTCCAGAGCGTCCTGCGGGCCAAGCGCTGGACGTTCATCGAGAGCGGCACCACCCACCCCCGCTTCCTGGAGTTGTTCCTGCAGGTCACCACCCCCGAGCAGCAAGCCCGGGTCATGCGGGCCCTCGAGGCGGTGTTCGCCTCCCGGCCCGCCCTGGCGACCTGAGCGCATCCCTTGCGCAGCCCGGTTTGCTACGCTCTCCGGCCACGGGGGGCCCAATCCGGGCTGGTGTCCGGCACGGTCTTCAAAACCGCTGGGCCTAGTGAATAGCTAGGTTGCTGGATTCGATTTCCAGTGGGCCCCGCCAAAACATCGACCGCGCACCCGGCGGCAGCGCGGCCACGCCTGGGGTCACATGCCGAGCGTTCCTGCGCTGTCGGCCGGGACCGGGTAGGGACGCTCCGCAGGGAGGAGAGACGGGTCTCGGGTCGCATTGACCCGCTGAGCGAGGTCGGTAACCTCGCTGATCTTGACGATCCAGTCCTCGACATAGCGCCGGACGGCCTCGCCCTCGAGGCCGATCTGGATCGAGCGGTGCTCGAGCCGTCCCAGGTTGATGCTCCGCTCGGGGTCCCACTGCACGCGAACGGGCTTGGAGGTGTCAACGGCCTCGCCGTGGCTCAAGCTCGCGTTGCGGAGCGCCCACTCGAAGCCGTCGCGGGTGATGTCGATGGCGAGGATCCTCCGCTGCCCCTCGTCCTTCAGTCCCCACCCGGAGCGATACATCATCCAGAGAAAGCTCGGCTTGATCCACGTCATGCGGGTCATGCTGAACGGGGCGGCGAAGGAGCCGGCCTCCAGAGCCGCGTCGGCGATGGCGTCGCCGTAGGCTTGGTAGACGCGGATCGTCGTCTCGTCGTAGACGGCTCGGACCTGCCGGAAGGGAACCTTCGTCACTCGTCGTCTCCGGCGCAGCCTACGAACTCGGTCACGACCTCGATCGTCTCCTGATGGTGGTGTCGCCAAGAGCGTCGAGGCAGCCTCGACTGCATCCAGACTGCCGGCGCGGACGATCTCGCGCCGGCGTCACCTCACTCCTGCCGACCGTAGACGTGGCCGCCCAGCTCGAACGACGCCCCGTCCTCCGCCAGGTCGATCACCAGCACCTCGTCCTTGGCCGGGCTGCCGTGGAACATGTGCTCGGTGAGGGCGACGCGGTAGGTGCGGCCGTCGCGCTCGACGCGGTCGATCCGGGCGGTGGCGACCAGGGGTGGGTAGCCCCGCAGCTCGTACCGGCGGCCGTCGAGGGTGACCTCCTGGAGCCACATCATGGCGGGCTCGCCCTCCTTGGCCTCGCCGATCGGGCCCGAGGCGCGCCAGGTGCCGCGTAGCTCGGTGGGGACGGCGGCGCAGGCGCCGAGCAGGAGGGGCAGCCCCACGGCGAGCAGGGCCAGGGCGATCACCAGGGCGACCTTCACGCGACGTCCTCGGGCCATGGCCCGCATCGTAGCCAGCGGCGGTGAGCGGCGCTCACCCTGCGAGCGCCGCCAGGCGGCGGGCGACCAGCCAGGCGTCGATCGCGGGCACGTTCTGGGGCTCGTCGGGCAGCGAGCTCTGGGCCAGGGCGTCGTCGAGCATGGCCTCCAGGGCCGGCAGGCGGGAGCGGTGCTTGGCGTCGAGCTCCTCGGGCAGGGGCGTCTTCTCGCCCGCCTCCCGCTTGAAGGCGACCAGCTCCACGACGTCCGCGAAGCCGTGATCCCGGGCGTTCGCCACCACGTCGCCCCGGACCTCGCCCGCGAGCAACAGGTGTACGCCGGTCAGCGCCACGCGGTAGGCGTACAGGAGCGACTTGGCCCGCGGCGCGCGGAGGTGCTCGCGGACCATGCCGGCGAAGTAGCCCCGGTAGTGGGCGCCGAACCGCTTGCTGAGCGATCCCTGCGCCAGCCACCGCAGCTCCTCCAGCTCCTCGCTCTCGACCACCTGCAGGGGCGTCATGAGGCGCTCCACCACGTTGCCGTTGCCGCGCAGCAGCAGGGTGAGCGCCTTGTGCGCCTCGTGGGTGGTCAGGTCGTGCTCGACCTTCTCGAACACCTCCAGCACGTCGTGCGTGTCAGGCGGCGACGCCAGGCCCAGCAGGGCGGGCGTGGGCGCCAGGTGGATCCCCTTGAGGTCGAGGTCGCTGTCGGGGGAGGGGAACCCGTAGTAGTGCGCCCCCACCAGGCCCAGGTGGACCAGGCGCCCCGGCGGCGGGTGCGCGGCCAGGAACCGCCGCGCCAGGTCGAGGTCCGGCGTCAGCACCCGAGCGCCTCCCCGATCAGCTCCACGCACAGCCGGTCGAGGGCCGCCTCGTCGGGCGCGTCCGGGAGCGGCGAGCCCTCCTTGCCGGCGGCGATCCGCGCCTTCAAGGCGTCCGTCCGCTCGAGCAGCGCCTCGTAGCTCCAGGCCCCCTCGCGGATCGCCAGCAGCTCGTCGCGGTCAGCGTCGCGCCGCACGTGGACCTCGCCCGTCTCCAGGATCTCCACCGCCATGCGGCTGAGGCGCACCAGGTGCATGGCGTGCTTGGTGTCGTAGCCGTGCGCCGCCTCCAGCGCCGCCCGGGCCGGGTTGCGGGTCCTCTTCCACTGCTGGTACTGCGCCCACTGGCGCTGGGCCGCCTTGTAGGCGCGCTCGCGCTCGAGCATCGCCAGGAAGTTGGGCGACACGTCCGCCTCCTCCACCCGGCCGTCGCCGAGCAGCGCCTCGGCGGCGCCCAGCTGGTCCTTGGGGATCACCGTCCGCTCGGGCAGCCCGAACTCCGCCCGGGTGGGCGGCCGCTGGGGCGACTCGAGCAGCCACCGCCGGTGGCGGCGGATCCGCCCCAGCTGACTGAGGGCGTAGCCGCCGAAGGTGTCCGCGACCCGCTTGCTGAGCATGGACCCGCGCGCCGCGAGCAGCCGCTCGCCCAGGGGCGTCACCACCCGGTGGTCGTCCTGGTGGGTGAACAGCACCTCGAGGATCGCGGGGTTGTTGGCGGCCGCCAGCCGCAGCGTCTTGCGCAGGTCGTAGCGGACATGATCCGGGCTCAGCTCGACCTGCTCGGGGCCGGGCTCCAGGCCGAAGTACCAGGCGCGGGGGCCGATCACCACGCCCTTGAGGTCGGTGTCGGAGGTGGCGGTGGCGAGCCCGTAGGCGCGGCTGCCGTGGAGGGTCTCGAAGATCAGGAGCGGCTCGGGGGGGGTCATGCGCGGGAGACCGGGCTTGGCTCCTCGCCTGTCGGCTACGGCCGCAGACGGAGCGAGCCGTCCGCCTCGACCACGAGCAGCGCGGTCCAGGGACGCGACGCCTCCACGTTGCCCCCGCCGGGCGCGGTCGCTCGCCAGCGGGCCCGCAGCTCCCAGCTCGTGCCGGGGCGCAGGGCGGGGAGCACGATCGGCTGGTGCGTGGGCAGCCAGTCCGACCACTCGGCACCCGCGCCGCCGTCGAGGGCGAGGGCCACCTCGCCGCCCGCCGGCCCCGGGTCGCAGTCGAGGCCCCAGGCGTCGCCGAGGCGGACCAGCGCGCAGTTGAACGGAGACGCCAGGGACGCCCGCGGCCGGCCGCGCAGGGAGAGGGTGAGGTCCCGCGGCGGGAGCTCCACGCGCCCCTCCAGGCCGTGCACGGTCACCTCGACCCGCACGTCGCCCTCCAGGGTCTCCGGCTGGATCGCGATCGCCTGCTGCCCCGGGACCAGCAGCGCGGCGTGGACCTCGCCCACCGCGCCCTGGCCCAGCAGCGCCGCCGGGCCCCCGCCGGCCAAGGCCCGGGGGAGGATCCGGACCTGCGCGCTGAGGGGGTGTCCTGCCCGCACGTCGGTCCGCAGCAGGAGCCAGGTGGCCTCGGGACCGGCGCTGGCCTCGATCGAGGCCGCCACGTCGAAGCTCGTCCCTGTCCCCGCGCGGCGCCCCTCGAGCACGAACGACCGCACCAGGGCCTCGGTGCCGGTGGACCGCGACAGCTTCAGCTCGTCGGAGTAGATCGCGTCCAGCCACCCGTCGTGGAAGCCGAGGTACCCGCGGCTGAACTCGGCGTGGGGGTAGCGGGCGGCGTCGAGGTGGGTGCTGGCGACCCGCACCGCGTAGTCGCTGGGGCCGCTCGCCTCCTGCAGCTGCTGCGCGAAGTCGAACTGAGGATCGGGCTGCAGCAGGAGCCCCGCCATGAGCTGCGCGAGCAGGCTCTGGTTGCGCTGCAGGAAGTCACGGACCCAGGGGACCTGAAAGTAGGCGCCGCCCTCGCCGTAGGCCGCGCCATAGCGGATCCCCTCGCCCGCGCAGAAGGGGTCGAAGTCGGCGGCCAGGCGCCCGACGAAGCTCTGCCCGCCCCAGTAGTCGCAGTCGCTGTTGAGCTCGGCGATCTCCCCCTGGAGCGGGTGGGCGTCCTTGCGCTGCAGGAGGAGCGCCAGCCCGGTGGTCGTCGCCTCGATCCCGTTGATCCCGTGCACCGGCGAGGCCACCGTCAAGAATCGGCGCACCCGCGAGCGGCCGCCGGGGCCGCGCAGGCTCCGCCAGCGGACGTAAGCGCGCCCGACGACGCCGCCCATGCTGTAGCCCACGAGATCGACGCGCTCGGCGCCGGTGGCCCGGCAGATCTCCTCGATGCACCGGTCGAGCAGGTCGGTGTACGAGATCGTGTAGGCGCCGGCCGCCGCGTCCTGCCGCGGCGTGGGGCAACCGCCAATGCTGGGGAAGTCGGGGCGGTCGACGAAGTACTCCGCCCCGCTGGCGCGGTCGCGGTAGTAGCCGATCGAGAACAGGGCGTCGCGCGGCACGCCGCCGGTCGGGAGCGCGCGGCACTCCTCCAGCCACAGCGGCGAGTACACCGGCCGGCCGCGAGCCAGCCGGCGCAGCAGCGGCTCCCAGTCGGCGGGCTGGCCGTTGAGGCCGTGCACGAACACCACCGGGCACACCTCGCCCGCCTGCGGAGCCGGGATCGGCGAGGGCCTGCTCGTGGCGGCGCTGGTGACTGCGGCCGAGGTAGTGGCGTGCAGCGGCGCCGAGCCCCCCTCGCCGCAGCCCGCGCACGGCGCGAGGAGCAGGGCCA
>JAWLGW010000173.1:0-9022 GCA_041690735.1 Planctomycetota bacterium | reverse complement strand
CCTCCAGCAGCGGGCGGAGCGCCTCCTCGGGGGGGCGCCAGTGCCCGAGGGGCGGCTCGGGGTGGTGGCCGTGCCAGTCGGAGCCGCCGCCGATCAGGAGGCCGTGCTCGGCGGCGACCTGCTCGAGGCGCTCCCGCAGCGCCGGCACCACCCGCGGGCGGTGGACCTCGATCCCCTGCAGCCCCAGGCGGAGCAGCGGCTTGAGGTGATAGCGCAGGTCGGTGCGGTTCGGGTGCGCGAACACCGTCACCCCGCCGGCGGCCCGGATCGCTGCCACCGCCGCCCCCGCGTCGATCACCTCGACCGGCGGCACCCGCTCGCTCCGCAGGTAGCGCCGGAAGGCCTTGGTCCGGTTCCTGGCGAGGCCCTGCCGCACCAGCACCCGCGCCACGTGATGGCGACCGAGGTAGCCGTCCTCGGGGCGGCCGGCGGTCACCTCGGCCCACTCGACCGCCACCCCCTCGTCCCGCCGCAGGCCCTCCACGATCGCCCGCACCTGCGCGCGCTTGGCCAGCCGGTTGGTGCGCGCCGCCTCCTGGAGCGCCGCGCTGGCGACGTCGACGCCGTACCCCAGCAGGTGGATCGTCCCCTGGCTCCCCGCTCGCACCCGGCAGGTGAGCTCGATCGCCGGCAGCACCGCCAACCCCTCGGGCGCGGCGGCCACGGCCGCCGCCAGCCCCTCGGTGGTGTCGTGGTCGGTGAGGGCGACCGTCGCGTAGCCCTCCTTGGCCGCCCGCCGGATCAACTCGGCCGGAGCCAGCAGCCCGTCGGAGGCGTCGCTGTGCAGGTGGAGGTCGACGCGCCCGGCCAGCAGAGCCCTCGCAGCCATCGGGGGGGGCGCTACCCGCGCCGTCCCAGCGTCACTGCCCCTCGGACGCGCCGGGCACCGCGGGCGCCTCGGGGACCTCGTCGGGCACCTCGGGGACCTCGAGGTCGTCCGGGCCGCCGCCCATGAGCTCGCGCAGGGCCTGGGCGTCCCGCTCCGGATCGGCCTGGTGCGCCTTCACGTCCGCCTCGACCTTCGCCCAGTCGACCTCGGCGATCCGCTGGCGCAGCTCCCGGTCGGTGAGCAGCGCCCGCACCTCCTCGTGCAGGAGGAGCTCCTTGAGGTCGCGCGCCTCCCAGGCCGCCCACACCTCGGGGTCCTGGGCCAGGGCGGTGATCTTGGCGTGCCCGCGGAGGCCCTTGAGCTCGGGGTGGGTGGCGAAGGCGACGAACCGCCGCGGGTCCTCCTTGACGGCCTCGGCCACCCCGCGCATGGACCCCATGCTGGTGATGATCCGGTACTCGGGGAAGGACTGCAGGTAGGGGTCGAGCCCGCCGCGGAAGGCGCCGGCGGCGTAGGAGGTCTCGATCGAGCGGGCGAAGCTCGACTCCCAGCCGCGCGCCCGATCCACGTACAGGATCAGCGCGAACAGGACGATCACCGTGATCACGCCCTTGCCGAAGCCCAGCCCGGCCCCCAGCAGCTTGTCCGACCAGTAGAAGACGCCCGTCTTGGTGGCGATCGGGTCGGTCAGCAGGGTCACCGGCCCCTTGGTGGTGTCCCCCGCGATCGCGTCCGCCAGCGCCTCGGCCCCCTCGTCGAGGTTGTCGTCGACGCCCTTGCCGCGCACCTTCTTGAGGATCAGGCGGCCGACCACGGCCACCACGAAGAAGGCGGCCACCCACACCCCGATCACCGCCGCGACCTCGGCCACCGTCGCCGGGAGGCCGGTCTTGTCGGCCAGCGCCGCGCCCACCGGGAGCCTGGCGGCGCGGGCGAGCAGGATCGCCGCCACCAGCGCCAGGGCGTGGACGACCTCCTTGTAGAAGCCGCGCCGGGCGCCGAAGACCAGGGAGTAGAAGAGGATCAATCCGCAGACTGCGTCGGCCATGGCGCACAGTGTGACGAGGGGTCGCCCGTTCGGCAACGGGGGAGGGGGGAGGCCGCGTCAGGACGGGGACGACGGGCGCAGAACGGCGCGGAACAGGACCCCGACCCCGCCCTCGAAGGTGACGCCGGGGACCTCGAAGTCCCGGGTGACCTCCTCGAAGCCGAAGGCGGCGTGGAGGGCGATCGAGGCCCGGTTGCGGGCGTTGGCGAACTTCGCCATCAGGGCGGGCCGCTCGGGCGCGCACCGTCTTCCGACGCCTCCACCGCTCCCCACCTCCACCGCTCCCCACCTCCACCGCTCCCAACGTCCACCGCTCCCAGGTGCGCGGCCACCTCGGCCGCCCGCCGGGCGCCGGCGCGCAGGGCCGCGAGCACCTCCTCGCCGCGGGCGCGGGCCGCCAGGAAGGCCCCGGCGAAGGCGTCGCCGCAGCCGGTGGTGTCGACGACGCGGCCGCCGGGGACGGGGGCCGCGTGGACCGCGACCTCCTCGGCGCCGAAGGCGCGCGCCCCCGCGGCGCCCAGGGTCACCACGCACCAGGCGGCGCCCGGGCGGGCGGCCCAGCCGCGCAGGCGCTCGATCCAGGCGGCGTGCCGCTCTGGGTGCAGCCCGGCGAACACCACCGCCGAGCGCCGCACCGCCTCCTCGGCCAGGGCCTCGTCGACGTCGGTCAGGTCCATGAGGTCGACGGCCACCGGGGCCTCCGGTCGGTCGGCCCAGGCCGCCTCGGCCATCGGCACGGTCACATCGAACACCGGCACGTACACCAGCCCCGCCGCCCGCACCGCCGCCCGCACCGCCGCCCCGGGTCGATAGGCAGCCAGCACTCCGGGGCGATAGCCCGACAGCGTGCGCTCGCCGTCGGGGGCCAGGCGGACGGGCTGACGCGGGGTCGCGCCGCGCTGCACCTCCACGTGGGTGGCGTCGATCCCGCGAGCGCGCAGCAGGTCGAGGAGAGGCCCGCCGTCGGCGCCGATCGGGCCCGCGCAGGCGACGTCCGCGCCGCCCGCGGCGAGGGACACGGCGACGTTGAGGGCGCACCCGCCCGGACGCGGGGTCGCTTCCCCCGCGTACTCGTCGAGCCCGAGATCCCCCCAGCACAGCACCCGCATTGGCTCCCTCGCCCTCGCCCGTGCCCTGGCCTGACTCCTCACCGGGCCAGGCGCGGGACCCAATCCCTCTGGGGCCTCGCAACGGCTTCGCGGCGCAGGAGTACAATCTCGCACGGACCCGCGCCACTCCCCAGGAGGCCGCGCTGACGTTCTTGTGGCTGCTGCTGTTCCTCGTCTCGGCCGTCGCGCTGACCGCCGCGATCGTGGTCCACCTGCAGGAGCCCGAGGAGGGTGTGGATCCGCTGACCGAGGCGCGCGCGCTCCTGGACGCAGGCGACACCGAGCGCGCCTTACTGACCCTGCGCGACCTCAGCCACCGCGACGTGCGGGAGCGTCACGAGGCGGTGTATTGGAGCGCGCGGGCCTACGAGCAGCAGGGGCGGCGGCCGGAGGCCGTGGCCGCCTACGCCCGGCTGGTGGGCGACGCCAGCGCCCCGGCCGACCGGCGCCGGGACGCGCGCGATCAGCTGCTGCGGCTCCTCGGCGCCGCGCAGGCCGCGACGCCCCCCGAGCCCGGCGCGCGCGAGGTCGCCGAGGCGCGCCGCAGCGCGGAGCTCGCGGGGCTGGGCCTCCAGGACGGGCGCCGCCTGCTGGAGGTCGGTCGGGTCGAGGACGCGCGACGGCTGTTCGAGCGCCTGGTGGAGACCCGGGTCACCGCGGAGGGGAGCGACGGGTGGCTGCGGGGGCGCCAGCCGGCGCTCCTGTATCTGGGCCTCGCCGAGGAGGCGCTGGGCCGGACCGACCGCGCGGTGGCCGCCTACCAGCGCTACGTCACCGACTACGTGAGCGCGGCCGAGGCCGAGCCCGAGGCCGAGGTCCGCGCGGTGGTCGAGGCGCGCCTGGCTCACCTGCGGGAGCATCCTCGCCCAGACTCGCAGGCGCTCCGCCAGGAGCTGCCGGCGATCCGCGAGCGGCTGTGGCCCCTGGACGGGCCCGCCAGCGTGCCCCCGCCGATCCCCAGCCGCCCCACGCTCACCGCTGCCGAGGTGTCGCGCGACCTCGCCCGCCTCGACCTCGGCCACAGGGTCGGCGAGTACGTGCTGGCGGAGAAGCTGGGCGAGGGCGGGTTCGGCGAGGTGTTCCGGGCCCTGCGGCCGGTGGCGATCAAGTTCGCCCGCGGCCCGGAGGAGGTGGCCCGCCTGGAGCGGTTCGCCCGCCTGCAGGCCCGCGTCGACAGCGAGCGGGTGGTGCGACCGCTCGAGGTGCGCCTCGACGCCGACCCGCCCCACGTGGTCATGGAGCTGGTCGAGGGGGCGACCCTGCGCGACCTGCTGGCGCGCGGGCCGCTGGCCCCCGAGGTCGCCCTGCCGGTGCTGCGCGAGCTGGCGCAGGCCCTCGCTGACGCGCACCGGGCGGGGGTGGCCCACCTCGACCTCAAGCCCGAGAACGTGCTGCTCGACCCCTCGGGCCGGGTGAAGCTGACCGACTTCGAGCTGGGCGCCCTCGACGCCGATCAGCTGCGGCTGTCGCTCAGCTTCGCCGGGGAGGGCCCCGCCGGCACCCTCGCCTACATGGCCCCCGAGCAGCGCACGGGCGGGGAGGGCGACGCCCGCAGCGACGTGTACACCTTCGGCGTGCTGCTGTTCGAGGCGCTGGCCGGGACGCTGCCCCAGCCGGGCGACCGGCCCAGCGAGTTCGCCGTCGGCCTGTCCCCGGCCGTGGACGACCTGTTCGAGCGCTGCTTCGCCCGGCAGGAGCGGCGGTATCCCGACGCGGTCGCCCTGCTCGAGGACCTGGAGGCGGCGGCGAAGACGCTGCCGCGGACCGACCTCGGGAGCCTGTTCCAGGGCGTCCCGCCCCGGCGCGCCGAGGCCGTCCCGCGAGCCCTCAGCGGACACGCCTCGGCGGCGGCCGCGCCAGCCGAAGAGGAGGCGCCTCGGGAGGCGGAGCGGGCCTCCCCGGCGGAGCGGGACCCCGCGCCGGAGGAGCCTGCTGCCGAGGAGCCTGCCGAGCCTCGCGAGGCGCTGGAGCCCGAGCGCGGCGGGGCGGCAGGGGCCCGCCCCAGCCTGGACGCCTTCGTGGCCGGCCGCGCTCGCCTGGAGGAGGCGAAGGTCGAGGAGCTGGAGTGACCCCGCATAAGGGAAACCCGGAGCCCGCCGACCGGTGAGAAACGTGGGTCAGGAGCGTAGAATGCGGGGCGTCAACGCCGAGATGGGGCGGCGCTCCGCCGCCGCCAACCTACGGATGGACCCGGTGGCCTCCAACCCCAACGACTCCGACCCGTTCGCCGACGACGATCCCCTCGACGGCCCCCCCGCCGCGGCCCCCGATCCCGCGGCGCCCGCCGACGTGGTCGCCGACGACGACTTCGACGCGCTGGGCTTCGACTCGGGCTTCGGCGCCGGCTTCGGCGCGGCCCCGGGCGGCGTCGGAGACGAAGACGACACGCCGCCGGGCGGGATCTACGTGGGCGAGGACGTCCAGATGCTGGACGCCAGCGCCGTCGGGCGCGCCCTGGCGGAGGCCGAGGGGCGGACCGAGGAGGAGCCGCCCGACCTCGACGCGCTGCAGAAGGGCCTGGTGGGCGTCGACATCGGCGCGGCGGTCGCCGTGGTGGCGCGCTTCAACGAGCACGGCCAGCACGAGATCGTCCCCAACCAGCACGACGATTTGTCCACCCCGGTGCAGGTGTTCTTCGACGACGACGGCGAGCGCCTGGTGGGGCGGGAGGCCCGGCTCATGGCCGCCTCGGCGCCCGACCGGGCGGTGGTGAACATCAAGGCCGCCCTGGCGGACCCGAGCTTCAAGCGCCAACTGGGCGGGCGCGAGATCGACGCCGAGGAGGTGCTGACGGTCCTGATCAAGCACCTGCTCGAGGACGTCGCCGACCACGCCGGGGAGGCGCCCACCCACCTGGCCCTGGCGGCGCCCGCCTGGTTCGGCGAGGAGCAGCGGGCCAAGCTGCGGCGCGCGGCGGAGTCCAGCGGCGCGACCGTGGTCGGGATCGCGGACGAGGCCCTCGCCGCCGCGGTGCCCTACTCCCTGCGGCTGCCCGACCTCAACCTGCGCCGCGCGCTGGTGTTCGACCACGGCCACGCCGCCCTGGGCGTGTCGGTGGTGCGCTGCGCCCACGGGGACATCCAGGTCCTGGCGCAGGCCTCCCGGCCCGACCTCGGCTCGTCGCACTGGGACAAGCTGCTCGAGGACGAGGCGGCCCGCAAGTTCCAGGAGAAGTACGGCTTCGACCCGCGCGAGGACGAGAGCGCCGCGGTCGACCTGCGCCTGCGCGCCGAGGACGCCAAGCGCTCCCTGTCCCAGCGCCCGCAGTGCACCCTGGTCGTGTCGGCCCGCGGCCAGTCGCTCAAGGTCGGCTTCGCCCGGCGGGGGTTCGAGCAGGCGGCCAAGAAGCTGACCGAGGGCGCCCGCAAGCTCATGGTCGAGGTGCGCAACGAGGCCGGGATCGGCGACTGGAGCGAGCTCCACGCCCTGCTCATGACCGGCGGCGGCTCGCGGACGCCCGCCCTGCGGCGCATGGTGAAGGCCGAGACCGGCCTCGAGCCCGAGCGCGGGATCACCCCCGAGGAGGGCGTGGCGATCGGCGCGCTGTACTGGGGGATCGGTGAGCGGCACCGACTCGCCCCAGGGAGCTAGCGGGGCAGCTAGCGGGGCAGCTAGCGGGGCAGCTAGCGGGGCCGGCGGGGCGGCTGAGCCGCGCTCGCGGCGGACGTGCTGCCTGTCCCTGGCGGTCGGGGCGCTGCTGTTCAGCCTGGCGGGCGGGGTGTACGTGGCCTGGGCGCTCGCCGCCATGGAGGCCGAGGCCCCCCTCGCCTTCCCCGCCGTCCGCTACCGCCCCCTGGAGCGCTCGGTGCTGACCGCCAAGCTGGAGCTGCAGCAGCTGCCGAGCCGCCTCCTCACCGGAGGCTCCGCGACGCTGAGCCTCGACGAGCGCGAGCTCAACCTGCTCCTGTTCGGCGACGCCGGCCACACCGACGCGGGCGAGAAGGCGCGGGTCCAGCTGCTCGAGGGCGGCCTGCTGCTGCTGGAGGCCAGCCGGCCCACCAAGGACGGCGGCTACCTCAACGTGGTCGCCCGCGTGCGCCTCACCCTCGGCCCGGGGCAGGTCGACCTCGAGCTCGTGGCGGGGAAGGTAGGCGACTACGACCTCGGCCCCCTCACCCGCCCGCTGGTCGAGCGGATCGTCCAGGCCGCCCTGGAGCGCGCCCGCGCTCAGGATCCGAACGTGGCGAGGCTGGTCGGCTTCGAGGTGGTGGGCCCCGACGAGGTGCAGGTCGAGGTGCGGCCGCGGTAATAGAAGAAGAGCAGGGAACATGAATATGAATGAGGACTGACCTTCAGTCCTCATTCTCGGTTCATGTTCATATTCTCTGTTCCTGACTCTCTTCCGAGATCCGATCTTCCTCGCTCAGCGTGGGGTGCTCGCCGCTCTCGCCGCCCAGGGCGCCTTGCAGGACGCCGCCCAGGCGCTTGCGGAAGGAGCCGCGCTCGAGGCGCTGCTCCTTGATGATGTAGGCCCGCTCGCGGACGGTCGAGGACTTGGTGACCAGGCGGAAGATCTCGGTGCGCGGGATCAGGCACAGGCCGCCCCGGCGCAGGCGATCGTTCATGAGGACGTAGTTCTCGGCCGCGTACTTGAGGGTCTGGTAGTAGCCCTCGAACAGGCCCTCCTTCATCTTGTCGACGCGGAGCATGTTGTAGAAGAAGTCCTCGGGGCGCGACTCGAGGTGGATCGTCCGCTCGCGGATGTCGTCGTCGAGGTAGGCCTCGACCGCCTTGAGCCGCGAGTAGATCAGCTTGCGGTACAGCTGCTCCATGTTGTCGAGGATGTTGTTGAGCGGCCCCGAGTAGGGGACGATCGGGTTGACCGTGACCACGGTGTCGATCGTGAGCGCGCTGAGGATCCGCCGCCGCCCGATCGTCTTGCCGATCGCCCCGTCCACCATGTCGTAGGTGCGCCCGCCGCGGGCGTGATCGACGAACGAGTAGGGGGTGGTGATCCCCGGGATCGAGCACGAGGCGCGGATCGCGTGGCTCACCGGGATGTGGTCGTAGGGCGGCAGGCCGAAGTAGACGGTGGTGCTCGGCTCGCCGGGCGACGACAGCGTCTGCGCGGCGTTGAACCGCTCCGCGATGATGTACAGGTAGCGGTCGCTCTCGCGGACGGACTGGAAGGTGTTCGCCAGCCCGTAGCGCGCGCTCAGCTCCTCGACGTAGCGCGCGATCCCCTCGCCCGCGAAGATCCCCCGCGGCAGGATGTCGTGGAAGGCGGTGAGCAGCTCGCTGGCGAGGCGGCTGTAGCGGCGGATGTAGGGCAGCGTCCGTCGCCCGCGCCGCAGCGCCCCAGGGCTGAGGCGCTCGGGGCCGCGGCGGATGTCGTTGGCGACCATGCGGGTGATCCGCAGCGGCA
Source organism: Planctomycetota bacterium (assembly GCA_041690735.1). GTDB lineage: Bacteria > Planctomycetota > J058 > J058 > J058 > JAWLGW01. The sequence continues at coordinate 671 of JAWLGW010000173.1, read as the reverse complement.
CCAGCGGCATGTACTTGAGGCCGCGCAGGTACTCCTTCCAGTCGGGCTGGAAGTAGTAGCCGACGGGGAAGGTCAAGCACTCGCGGACCAGCTCCACCAGGGGGATCCCCGAGACCAGGCCCGACGCGAGCAGGCTGCCGCCCGAGATCCCCACCGCGACCTTGAAGTAGCGGCCCACGTGGTCGGCGCGGCCGCTGCGCACGTCCGCCGGCAGCACGTCGAGCACGTCGTCGAGGCGCGCCTCGAGGTCCCGCAGCGGGACCCCGGCGATCGCCATGTAGTCGAAGAAGCTCTTCTTGAGCTGGTTGCGGGCGTCGGGGTCGCGCACGATCTGGTCGAGGCCGAGCAGGTGGCCCAGCGCCTTGGACGTCCCGACCAGGCCGCCGCCGCCGAAGCAGATCGCGTTCAGGTGCTCGGCCACCGGCCCTCCGTAACCTTGTCCCAACTCCGACGATAGCACCCGGCAAGGTCAGATAGGAGGGAGGGCGAAGCCGGAGGGGGAGGGGGTCACGCGTCGAGGTCCTGTTCCACCTGGTGCAGAACACGGGATATCAACAGGGAAACAGAGAACAGGAGCAGGGAATGAATGGGCGAAGCACTCCCTGTTCTCGTCGTCATTCCCCTGGTCCTCGCCGCTGCTGGCTTGGTGACTCGCGCGCGTGGTCGTGGGC
>JAWLGW010000172.1:0-9064 GCA_041690735.1 Planctomycetota bacterium | reverse complement strand
CCCACCCCCGGGAACGACTCCCCCGCCGGGGGGAAAGGGCCGCGTCGAGGTGCAGGGCTTAGGTCGGCGCAGCCCTTGCGCGAGCAGCCCGGCCGGGAGGGTCGTCGTGAGCGCGAGGAGCTCCTTGTTCGCCGTGGCCGCGGTCGTCCTGGCTGCCGCCGGCTGCGCCGTCCCCATGGTGGCTCGCTCCGCCAGCCGAGCCCCCTTCGGCGCCCTGGCCTCCGAGCCGGAGCCGCCCCCTCGCCCCACCGCGAGCGCCGTCGCCGCCCCCGAAGGGCTCCGCGTCGAGGCGGTGGTCACCGACCTCCACTATCCCTCCAGCGTCGAGGTCGACCCGGCAGGGAACCTGTACGTCGCCGAGGCTGGCGCCACCCCGGGCGACCCCTTCGCCCCCGCCCGCGTGCTGCGCATCTCGCCCGACGGCCGCTTGGACGTGCTCGCGGATCACCTGCTGAGCCCCGTGACGGACCTGCTGTGGTACCGCGGCGGGCTGCTGATCTCGCACCGGGGCGCGATCACTCGCCTCTCGCCCAGCGGCGAGCGACGCGACCTGGTGACCGGCCTGCCGAGCTGGGGCGCTCACTCCAACGGGCAGCTGACGCTGGGGCCGGACGGGAAGCTGTACGTGGGCCAGGGCACCGCGACCAACTCGGGGGTCGTGGGGCTCGACGACTTCCTGCTCGGGTGGCTGGCGCGGGCGCCGGACGCGTACGACCGCCTCCCCTTCGCGCTCCCCCTCGAAGGGGAGGTGTTCGAGACCCCCGATCCGTTCCGTGTCCTCGGAGCCGGCGCCGCCGGCGCCACCGCCGCGACTGGCGGCCTCTCGCCCTTCGGCCACGTGAGCAGCCGCGTCTCCCCGACCGTCCCCGCCAACGGGACGATCCTCCGCCTCAACCCGGACGGCTCCGACCTCGAGGTGTTCGCCTGGGGCCTGCGCCACCCGGTGGGCCTGCAGTGGGGACCCGATGGGCGGCTGTATGCGACGGAGGCGGGCTTCGAGGAGCGCGGCAGCCGTCCGGTGGCGAACGACCTCGACGACCTGTACGCGATCGAGCGCGACGCGTGGTACGGCTGGCCCGACTTCGCCAGCGGGGTTCCCGTCACCGACGAGCGGTTTCGACCCGCCGATGGCCCCGCTCCCCGGTTCCTCCTGGCCGAGCACCCCCCGGTTCAGCCGCCGCTCATGAGCTTCCCGGCCCGCTCGGGAGTCGCCAAGCTGGCCTTCGACCTTTCCGGCACCTTCGGGCCCCGCGGGTCGATGTACGTGGCTCAGTGGGGCCCCCGCAGCGCGCCTCCAGGCGACGACGGCCGGGAGGCCCCTCCACCGGCGGTCCTGCGGGTGGACCTCGACGCCCGCGCCGCCGAGGTGTTCCTGGGGCCCGCCATCGATGCGCCTGAGGGCGCAGGGCTCCGCCGCCCGGTCGACGTGGTGTTCTCCGATGACGGTCAGGCCCTGTACGTGGTCGACGCGGGGGTGCACGAGGTCGTCCCCGGGGCGATCGTCCCCCGCCCGCACCCGGCGACCGGTGTCCTGTGGCGGGTCGTCCCGGCGGGCGTCGCGGCGTCCCCGCCCGCGCGCCTGTCGGCGAGGCCGGGCGGGAGCCCCGCGTCCGGGAGCGTGCCCGCCGGGTCCCCCCGTTGACGCGAGGCCACGCGAGGCCTCGTGCTCAGTCTTCCCAGGGGAACAGCTGCGGGCGCCGCCCCCAGGCCAAGCCGCGGAGTCCTTGCCAGGCCGTGCGCAGGCCGAGGACGGCCAGCGTCAGGGCGGCGGCGCCGCCCAGCGCTCCGCCCGGCAGGATCGCGCCCACCCCGAGGAGGCCCGCCGCGCACACCAGCCACAGGGCGCCCTGCCGACGGTTGTCGGGTCGGACCAGGCACTGCACGCACACGCCGCGGGCGTGGGTGGTGAGCCCGCGACAGACGGCGCAGTGCTCGCTGCGCAGCTCGTTGCGGGGCTGATTGGCTGGGATGAGACTCGGCACGCCCTTCACCTCCCTCTCCGATGCGGCGGAGAGGGTAGGGCCGCGGCGCCCGGGAGGCGATTACGATCGCCAGCGGGTGTTGGAACGGCCCGCCGCGCTCACCTGCGGCGCGCGCAGCAGGTGCTCCTCGAGCAGGCGCACGTTCCGCAGGTTCGCCCGGAAGGCGGCGTCGAACACGTCGCCCACCAGCGGCACGGCGCCCACCAGCGCGTCGACCCCGGCGTTGGCCAGCATCCTCGCCACCAGCGAGCGAGGGGCGCCGAGGCGGCGCGCCTCCCACACCAGGTAGACGGTGACCGCCGCCCCGGCCAGGTCCCCGACCCCGGGGATCAGACCGATCAGCGGGTCGAGGCCCAGGCGGAACTGCGTCCCCGGCACGGTCACGGCCGCGTCGAAGAGGATCGCCAGGCGCCGCAGCCGCCGGAGGGTCGCCTCGCGCTCCGGCGTCAGCGCCGCGACGCGCCCCGACGACCAGCGCGGGCTCCTCACGCCGGGGCGAGCTCGTTCTTCCTCACGATGACCCAGATCGCGTGGATCAGACCGGGCACGTAGCCCAGGATCGTGAGCAGGATGTTGAGCCAGAAGTGGAAGCCGATGCCGACCTGCAGGAACACCCCCAGGGGCGGCAGCAGGATCGACAACAGCACACGCAGGACATCCATCATGAGCTTCGCCTCCCCGCCGCGGCTCGGGCGGTAACTGCAAGCGCCGCAACCGAGGTGCCGGGGGAGCGCCGCGGCGTTGCGCCACTTGGGCGCGCGCTCTCCGCCCCTCGGGACCCGCGCGTCCCGCGCTCGCCGCGAGCGCGACCCTCACGCCCACCCTTGGGCGCGCGGTGAGTAGGCTGGGAGGTGTGCGTCGCCACGCTCTCCTCACGTCGTCCCTGTGGGCCGCCTTGCTCGCCGCCGCCGCGCCGGCGCAGGCGGACGTGAGCGGGGTCCTGTCCATCGAGCGGCGCCGCACCCGACGGGTCGCCGGCCGGGCGGTCCAGGACGCGACCCTCGACCTCCACCTGCACCTCCGCGAGCGCGTGGTGCGCCGGGCGCCCGACGCCACCGAGGTGGTGCGCGCCACCATCACGGCCGTGCGGGGAGCCGTCCGGGCGAAGATGGTCGGGATCGCGACCCCCCGCATGAGCTTCGACTCCCGCCGGCCCGAGGGGGGGCCGCTGGCCGCCCTCGCGGGCTTGGTGGATCGCTCGTTCACCTACCGCCGCACCCCCAGCGGCAGCGTGCAGGACCTCCGCGGCGGCGACGCCCTCCGCGACGCCCTGGCGCGAGCAGCCGAGGAGACTCCGGGCGCCGCCGTGGGCGTCGACGCCATGGTGCGGCGGCTGGGCGAGGTGCTGCGCGACGAGGTCCTCGCGGCGCAGCTGGAGCTGCTGCGGCGCCCCCCGCCCGCCGGGGCGGCCGAGGACACGGGCGCCCGCGTGGTGCGCAGCGATCCCCTCCCCGACCTCGGCCGGCTCACCTACTCCCTGCGGGTGCGGCGCCGAGGACGACGGGTCGAGCTGACCCAGGAGGGGACACCGCGCCTGTCGGCCGACCCCGCGGCTGCGGGTGAAGGCGCCAAGGACCTGCGGGTGAAGGCCGTCGCGGTCTCCGGCGACGCGACCCTGGGGTCCGACGGCCGGGTGATCCGGGCCGTGCTCCGCCGCCGCGTCGACGGCAGCGCCCGCGCCTTCCTCGGCGCGCGCCTCAAGCTGGAGGCCGCGGCCACCCTCCGCTGGAAGGAGGTCTCCAGGGATCAGGATCGGGCGGGCCGCCGCTCCTTCTGATCGAGGAGCAGCTCACGCAGCCGGCGCTTGCGGTAGGCGAAGATCCGCTCCACGTCGGGCCGCACGAGCCACCGATCGACCAGCCCTCCCCCGGGCACTCGGTACTCCACCCGGTCGATGGTGCGGGTCCCCTCGGGCGCCTGTTCGAAGCGGTGCTCGTGCCGCCACAGGCGGTACGGTCCTCGCTCCTGCACGTCCACGAACCGGTGGGGCGGGTCCCACACGGCGATCCGACTGGTCCACCGCAGCGGGATCCCCCGCACCCGCAGCCGGTAGTCGATCCGCGCCCCCTCCCGCATGGCGATCGGCCGGGGCGTGGTCAGCCGAAACCGCAGCCAGGGAGGCGTGATCGCCTCCAGGTTCCCGGCGTCGGCGAAGAAGGCGAACACCTCGTCCCGCGGCAGCGGCAACAGGAGCTCGTCCTCGAAGACGCTCGAGCGGGCCACGCCCTCCTCCTCCCCTCAGGCCGCCCGCCGCAGGAGGTCCGCCAGCGCGTCCTCCAGGGCGGGATAGGCGAAGGCGAAGCGCGCCTCCTCGGCCGCGCGGGGCAAGACGCGGCGACTGGCCAGCAGCTCGCTCGCGAAGTCCCCCAGCGCCAGCTCCAGGGCTCTCCGCGGCACCGGCAGCACCGCCCACCGGCCGAGGGAGCGCCCCAGGACCCGCGCGAACTCGCGCTGGCGGAGGGGCTGGGGCGCGGTCGCGTTGACGGCGCCGCGCAGCCGGTCGTCGACCAGCGCCTGCTCGATCAGGCCCACCACGTCCTCCAGGTGGATCCAGGACCACCACTGGAGGCCGCCGCCCAGCGGACCGCCCAGGCCGAGGCGGAAGGGGCGGAGCATGGCGTCCAGGGCGCCGCCGCGGGCCCCCAGGACCAGCCCGATCCGCAGCCGCACCACGCGCGCGCCCAGCGCCTCGGCCTCCGCGGCCGCCGCCTCCCAGCCGCGGCAGACGTCCGCCAGGAAGCCCTCGCCCGCAGGCGCGCTCTCGGTGAGCGGCAGGTCTCCCCGGTCCCCGTAGAAGCCGATCGCGCTGGCTGAGACGAGGGTCGGCGGCGCCTCGAGCGCCCGCAGCGCCGTCACCAGGTTGCGGGTGCCGATCACACGGCTGTCGTGGATCGCCCGCCGCTTCGCCTCGGTCCAGCGGCCGACCACCGACTCGCCCGCCAGGTGCACCACGGCGTCGACGCCCCGCAGCGCCTCGGGCGGGGGAGGCTCCTCGGTCGGGCTCCAGGGGTAGGCCTCAGCCAGCGCAGGCACCCGAGCCCGGGCGTGCGCGGGATCTCGCGACAGCGCCCGGCACCGGTGCCCCGCCGCCGCCAACCGCGCGGTCAGGCGACCACCGACCAGGCCGGTCGCGCCGCTGATCAGGACGTCCACTTCGCCTCCCGGGGTCATTCCTGACGGCCGCTCGCGGCGGCCTCCCGCTCAGGAGAGCAAGGTCAGGACCAGCTCCACCTCGAGCCCGTCGTCCGCTGCGGGGAGCGGCGGCTGCGAGGGAGCGGGGATGCGGTGCGGGTCCCCCTCCGGTGTCTGTGGGTCCACGGTGACCTCCTCCGAGACCTGGTCGTCGCGCGGACCCGCGGCCGACGCCGGCCCGTGGGCCCCGTTCTACCCGCTCGGATCGCCGGGCACGACCCATCGCCGCGGACCGCTCAGCGGTGCATCCGCATCTGCGTCAGCCCCAGGAGCCACAGGCCGAGGAATGGGAACACCAGCGGCCCCCCCAGCGCCATCAGCGCCTTCACCGTGTCGAGGGCGGTCCAGGCGTCCCGGGTCAGGGCAGCCACCGGGTTCGCGCTCCCGACGATCAGGAGGGCCAGCGAGATCACGCCGAGCACCAGACACGCCACGCCCGCGACGAACCGGACGCCCTCGAGCCTCACCCTGCGGTCCGCGGGTCGCTGCGCGGCCTGGGTCGCTCGCGGCCCGCCGACCTCTCGGCGACCGCGGGATGGTGCGGCGCTGGAGCGTCTCCGCGCCCGCTCGCGCCGCTCGCGCGCCGTCGGAGCAGCCCTGCAGCCGATCGTCGTACACCCGCCCAGCTCGGTCAGGCAGGCAGGGTGGTAGGCGGTGCCGCACGCGGGGCAGCGGTGACGCTCCGCATCGACGACCTCGCGGCACAGGGGGCACTGCTCCTCCCCGCTCGACCTGACCTGCAGCCGGACGTCGCTCACCGGGAGCGCGAGTCCACCGCCGCGGGCTCGGCGTCACCGAGGCGCTCGCGCAGCGCCGTCAGCAGCGCCCGCAGGTTGCGCGGGTTCTGCCCCAGGTCCCCCTTGCCCACCCGCGAGCGCGACTCGGCGGCGATCGCGCGCGCCTGCCCCAGGTCCTCCACCCGCACGGTGACGTCGTCGCGGAACCGCAGCAGAGGGGTGGTCCGCACCAGGCGGACGATCGTCGCGCGCTCGCCCTCCTCCTCCACCGCCAGCCGCTCCCAGCCCGACAGCCCCGCGGCGACCTCACCCAGCGCCTCGGCCACCTCCCCCCGCGAGCGGGCGGTGCGCAGCGGCCGCAGGGCGGGGTCCGGCGCCCGCGGGTCGGTCCGGGCGACGTTGGTGGTGAGGTCGCGGCTCCAGTCGTCGACCTGCCCGGCGACCGACAGGGCGAGGACCACCGGCGGCGCCAGCAGCGCGGCCGCCAGGAGGCGGCGTCGAGGCCGACGACGCTCCTGCGGCGCCTCGGCGCTCACGGCTCCACCGCCGACAGCCGCTCCAGCGGCGGATTCGGCCGCGGGTACCCGCCGCGCAGGGAGCGCTCTCCGGCCGGGTCGGTCGCCCACGCCATCTCTTGCACCAGCGTCGCAGCGAGGAGGCCGAGACCTGCGGCGAAGCGCTCGTGCCGCGGGCCAGGTGCGGATGCCCGGGAGCCAGGCTGGGGGACGTGCAGCCCGCGCCGCCTGGGGTGCGCCGCGACCTCGTACCCATCGGCGTCGACGTGGGCGAACACCACCCACCGCCCGCTCCGTCGGCGAGCCTCGTCCAGAGTCAGGAGGTAGGAGGCGTTGCAGACGAAGGCCCCGGCGCTCTCCACGATGCTCGTGGTGTCGAGGGGGGGGTGGTCGAGCTCGAAGCCGGCGCGCCGCAAGGCGGCCACCGCCTGCAGCCAGGCGCGCAGCGGGACCGTCGACTCCACCGCCGCGCCCGGGGCCGGCGCACCGGGGCCCGTGAGCAGCGCCGCCTCGGCCTCGCCGCCCGCGGCCAGCGCGCGACCCGCGTTGTCGGGGGTGGCGGAGCGCCCCACGTTGCGGGCGAAGCGCTCCAGGCGCATGTCGCGACGCTCCGGATGGCGGCGACCGCTCCCCCCGGGGTAATGGGCCGAGAGCCCCGCCGACTCGCCCACCATGATCACGAGGTCGGGGTCATGCTCGGCGATCCGAGCCAGGATCCGGTCGGGCCCCTCCGGAGCGCCGGCGCCGGGGTGCGGGGGCTCGGTGGCGATCTGCTCGCCCCACACCACGTCGACCTCGGCGTCGGTCACCACCTCCACGTTCAGGTCCAGCCAGGGCGGGGGCTGGAGCGCGCCGCGCACGACCTCGGTCGCCCCGCGGCGCGCCAGGGCGGCGACGGCTTCGCCCGAGGAGTTGAAGGGGGCCACCGCTCCCGACGCGCCCTCGCGGAAGGGGCGGAAGCCGGTGATGAGGACCTTCACCCGCCAGGGGATCGGCGCCGGGTCGGCTGCGAACAGGAAGTAGTCGCCGGCGTCGAGCAAGCGCTCTCCCGCGGGGAGCCCCGCCGGCCACAGCCCCTCCTGCGCCAGCGCGCGCATGGTGCCGGCCTGCTTGGCGTTCATGGCCCCCAGCGGACCGGGCAAGTACTCGCCGTAGGTCCCAGGCGGCGTGCCGCGGCAGGGCCGCTGCAGGCCCCAGGCGATCGCCTGCGGGTAGCAGCGTCGCAGGCGGCTGAAGTAGTGCAGCTTGAGGTCTCCCTGCCGGACCCGCCACACCTGCGTAACGTCCGGATGCTCCTTGCGCTGGTAGGTGGCCCGCACCGTCAGCAGCTGGTTCTCGCTGCCCCGTCGGATCGCGCCGGCGCCGGCGCGGAACGACACCCCGTCGAGGCCGTTGCTGCAGCCCCACACCCGGACCAGCCCGTCCTCGCGCAGGGCCGCCCGCAGGTGCTGGCGCGCGATGCCCGGCGCCACCTCCTCGTCGCAGAAGTCGGTGTTGCGCGGGTCCCGGTCCTGACCGTCACGGCGGTGCGGCGGGCCGGCGCCCGTGGGGTCGCGGTCGCTGAGCACCACCTCGTCGAAGGGGAGGATCCCCTCCACGATCCCCTCGTGCTCGCCCTCCTGGCCGGGCCAGGGAGCGCGGAAGATCGTGTAGGCCTCGTAGCCCCAGGTGGGCGGCGCGGGGCGAGCGCTGGAGGAGCCCTGACGGCGCCAGCCCAGGGCGGCGCGATCGGCGGGGATCGCCGTCACACTGCCGTCGTCGTGGCGGTGGAGGCGGGGCGCGTCGATCCGCAGCAGCGTGCGGTGGGGCGCATCGATCGGGCAGTGCTCGTGGCAGCTCAGCTCCGACCAGGTGGTCCGTCCCCACCCAGCGGCGGTCTGGCCGTGCCCCCGCCGGCCCGTGTTCTGCATGAGCGGACCCATCCAGTAGGCGTGGCTGAGGAACCCCAGCTCGACGATCTGCCCCGGCCGCTCGGCGCCGGCCTGGGCGAGGTGCCGGTAGACCTCGAGCACCGTCGGCTCCTCCGCGCTGCGCCAGGTGAGCCGGACGGCGCCCGTCCCCCGCGTCAGGGTCGCCCGGGGGTCCTGCCCGCGGTCGGGGTGGGCCGGGCGGCCGCCCACGAGGGTGTGCACGCTGAGGCGCGGCTCGTCGATCGAGAACTCGAACAGGGTCAGCAGGCACCAGGGCCGAACGGCCCCCTCCCGCCGCAGCCGCGCGAAGCGGGTCAGCGCCTTGGCGCGGAACAACACCCGGTTGCGCTCGCTGCCGCGGTTGTAGCCCGAGCAGAACACCAGCTCCTCCGGCGCTCCCCAGCGGATCGTGAGCTGATAGGCGCCGCTGCCAGCCGGCCCCACCCGCGCCAGGCGCATGATCGAGGGGGCGCCGTGGACGAAGGCGGGGCGGCCGTCGTCGTCGAGGTCGAGCAGGACCTGCAGCGGGAGGCCGCGGGAGGCGGCGCGCTCGACCCGCACCACGAAGGTGCCCTCGTCGGGCACCTCGAAGCGGCCCTCGGCGCCCGTCACCTCCTGCGGCAAGGCGAGCTCGGGATGCAGGCCGTCGGCGGCCTCGCCCGCGGCGGTCTGGAAGGGCGGCGCGCCGCCCCGCAGGCGCACCGCGTCGTCGAGCAGGGCGTCCTCCC
>JAWLGW010000171.1:0-9112 GCA_041690735.1 Planctomycetota bacterium | reverse complement strand
GGGGCGTCTCGTGCAGCGATGAGCGCGCCACGAGGCGCGTCCGCGGCAGGCGGCTGGCGGCCGTCAGGCCCCCGTCTACGAGGGCGCGGCGGTCACCGAGGTTGCTGCCGGCGGCGATCAGGGCGTGCATGGAGCTAGGCGGTGCGCCCCGCCCCCTCGGAGGGCGCGCGCGACGGCTCGGGCGGCGCGCCGTCGCCCGACGGCTGTGGGGCACCCGCGAGCGGCTCCCCACCTGCGAGGCGCTCCTCGAGCTCGTCCTCCTCCTCGACGTCGTCGTCGTCCTCCTCCTCCTCCGCCTCGAGCGCCTCGGCCGCCAACTCCTCCTCGCTGGGCGCGCGCTCCTCGACGGCGGGCTGGCCGCGCCACACGTTGCGCAGGGCGAGCAGCGGGCCGGAGAGGGCGAACCCGGTGAAGCACAGGGCCGCCACCACCTCCGGAAACATGGCCGCCAGCGCGCCGGCGAAGATCATGCCCGACAGGTAGTCGGCCGGCTTGCGCCCCTTGAGGTAGCGGTTCGCCAGGTGGACGTACTTGAACTTCGACACCATGAGGTAGCCGGCGCCCAGGGCGACGAACGGCAGCAGGTTGAGCACCACCAGGCCCGCGTGGGCGGCGACGGTCGACTCGGCGCCCAGGCGCAGCAGGTAGTCGTGCAGCAGCACCAGGGTCGCCACCACCCCCGCCGCCGCCGGGGACGGGAGGCCGTTGAACACCAGGTGGGCGTCCTCGTCGTGGGAGGCCGTCTCCACGTTGAACCGGGCCAGGCGCGTGGCGGCGGCGCAGGCGTAGGCGGCGCCGAACACCCAGGTCATCTTGGACCAGGTGAGCTCCTGGCCGTCGTAGCGGCCCACCGCGTGGAGCATGGCCACGATCACCGCGGGCGCCACGCCGAAGGTGACCACGTCCGCCAGCGAGTCGAGCTGGGCGCCGAAGTCGCTGGTCGACTTGGTCATGCGGGCCACGCGCCCGTCGAGCATGTCGAACACCATGCCGAGCAGGATCGCGAAGGCGGCGACGACGAAGGCGCTCTCGGGGAGGGGCGCCTGGCCCTGCCACTGCACCGCGCCCACGTGGACGATCGCGTAGAACCCGCACAGCAGGTTACCCAGGGTCAGCACGCTGGGCAGGATCGCCAGGCCCTGGCGCGCGCGGTCACGGACCAGCGCGCGCCGCTGGCTACGGGTGCGGCCGGTGCGCTCGCTGCGCGAGCGGCGCCACCTCACGCAGCCTCCTCGCCCGCGGCCGGGGAGCGGCTGCCGGCGCCCGGCTCGACGTGCTGGGCGGCGCGCTCGAGGCGGCCCAGCACCGTCAGTCCCCCGCGCACCACGTCGCCCACCTGCACCAGCGGCTCGAACCCGTCCTCGACGGGCACCAGCAGCTCGGTGCGCGAGCCGAGCTTGATCATGCCGTAGCGCTCGCCGCGGGTCAGCGCGTCGCCCTCGCGGACCCCGACCACGATCGAGCGGGCCAGGGCGCCGGTCACCTGCCGGAGCGCGAACCGCTGGCCGCTGCCGGTGCGCAGCCCCACCAGCGCGCTCTCGTTGGCGTCGATGCAGGCGGGGCTGGTGGCGGGGAGGCACTTGCCGGGGCTCAGCACGACCTTCTCGACGGTGCCGGCGAGGGGGGTGCGGTTGACGTGCACGTTGAGGGGCGACAGGAACACCCCGACCCGGGTCGCTCGCCCGCCGAGGTACAGGGGCTCGTCGACCTCGGCGATGTCGGTGACCACCCCGTCCGCGGGGGACAGGCACAGCGCCGGGTCGGCCGGCCCCTCCCGCTCGGGGTCCCGGTAGAAGCTGAGCACGAACAGGCCGAACGCCACCGGCACCGCGCCCGCGGCCGCCAGCTGAGGCCGGCCGAGGGTGACGAGCCCGGCAGCGAGCAGGGCGCCGAGCGCGAACAGAGTCCCGACCTGCAGCGCGCAGGTCGTGCGACCGTAGGGGCTGATCATCGCCATGGTGGTGCCTTCGTCGATCCGGCGGCGGGGGTGTTCGCCGCCTCTTCAAAGGCCGGGCCAAGTACGCCGCGGCGCGCCATGGCCGGCGCAAGCCGCATGATAACCGCGGCCGTTCGCCCGGCGAGGCCGAGGTCCTCGGTCGGGGCCCGAGGACCGGCGCGGCGCGGCGTCACGAAACGGACACCCACCGACGCCCGCTCACAGGCGGCGGGCGCCCTCGTAGATCAGGAACAGGAGCAGGTTGACCGCGTTGAGGCCGACGGCCCACCGGGCGAGCGTCAGGTGATGCCCCCGCCGGCGGGCCTCACGCAGGCCGACCAGCGCGCAGGGCAGGCCGATCAGCGGGGCGCACAGGAACAGGGCCAGCGCCACGACCACCGCCCGGGGAGCGCGAGGGGAGGGGAGGGGGGCGCCGCAGCCCGGGCAGTCCTGCGTGCCGAGGGGGGCGGCCGCGCCGCAGGCCGGGCAGGACGCCTCCGTGACCCTCGCCGGCGGCTGGGCCGGGGCGCGCGCGGAGGGGCGAGCCGGCTCGTGCCGCTCGGATTCACGCACCGTCGAGGCGTGCGGCACCTCGACCCCCTTGCGGCAGCCGGGGCAGCGGCCCTGCTTCCCGGCCAGCTCGGGGGGGACCTTGCACACCCGGTCGCAGTGCGGGCAGGCGAACTTGATGCCGGCCAAGGACCACCTCGCCGCCGAGTTTAGCCGACCGCTCCCCCACGATCAGTCGCCAGGCGCGATACGCACCACCCGAGTCTCGGCGACGAGGTCGTGGAGGGCGGCCCGCTCGGCGCCGAACAGGCCGAACAGCCCGTCGAAGCCCGTGGCGAACAGGGCCAGCCAGTGCAGCGCCGGCACCTCGACCAGGCCCGGCAGCCACCGCCGCAGCACCACGACCCGCAGGAAGCCGGGCCGGCCCCCGTCGTCGCTGCGAACGATCCGCATGCCGAGCAGCAGCTTGCCGAGGGTCTGGTCGCGCCAGGTGAGGAGGGCGGCCTGCGCGCCCGCCTGGAGCAGGTGCCAGGCGACGGCCGCGATCACAAAGACCTCCTCTCCGGCGCCCCGGAAGGTCCCGACCCCGCCCAGGCCCAGACCGACCAGGGTCCAGAAGGGGACCCACCGCAGGAGGACGTCGTCCACCGCGAACCCTGCCAGGCGGCGGCCGGGGGAGGCGAAGGGGAGCCCGCCCAGGTCGGCGCGCGGCGCGACGCGGCGGCGGCCGCCCACGCGGATCAGGCGCTCCTGCCCGCCCCCGTCGATGAACTCGCCGCAGTGGCGACACTTGCGGGCGGCGGTGCGGATCGGCTCGCCGCACAGGGGGCAGGGGCGCAGGTCCGGCGTCTCGTCGGCCGCAGCGTCGGGCGCGGCCGCCCCATCCCCCGGCGACGCCGGCGCGTCGACCCACTCCAGGCAGCCCGGGCAGCGACCGCGACCTCCGGCGAAGTCCGCGGGGACGCGGGTGGCGCGCGCGCAGTGGGGGCAGGGGAACGCGATGAAGGGCATGACCTGCTCAGCCTACCGAACGACAGGAGCCCCGCCGGCGTCCGCCGGCGGGGCTCCCTCGGGTCGTGCGGCCCTCGCTACTTGCGCTTGCCGATCCGCTTCGACCCCCGCGGCTGGGCCTCCACCTGAATGCCCTGCGGCAGGGCGGGCGGCGGCTGCAGCGCCCTGGGCGGCTCCGCCCGCGGGGCCTGCAGCCCGACCCGCTCCGCGCTGTTCTTGACCCGCGACTCGGCCGCGCCTTCGCCGCCGGCCAGCCGGGCCAGCAGGCCGCCGATGTCGATGCCGCCGGCCTCGAGGGCCTTCACGGTCGCCACCGCCTTGCCGGGGAGGCTGCCGTTGCCGTTCCCGTCGCCGGTCAGGCCCTGGAGCATGGTGACGTTGTCCACCCGCACCCGCCGGATGCTCTCCAGGAAGGTGGGCAGGATCGCCTCCAGCTTCTGGAGCAGGAACACGTCCTTGGCGTTGGCGCCCGCCTCGTGCCACTGCTTGGCCAGGGCGCGCAGCGCCTCGGCCTGGGCGCGGCCGTTCTCGAGGATCGGCGCCGCGTCACCGCGGGCCTGCATGATCCGCGCCTCCATGTCCGCCTTGGCCGGCTCGACCACGTTGGCGTTGAGCTGGTGGCGCATCTGCTCGATGCGGGCCTCCTGCAGCGCCACCTCGGCCTTGGCGCGGGTCAGCAGCGCCTTGACCTCACCCTGCTGCTCGGCGACCCAGGCGGTCTGGGCGGTCTGGGCGTTGGCCACCCGGCGGTCCGCCTCGGCGGTGCTGATGTTGAGCTCGGCCTTGATCTTGGCCAGCTCACCCTGCTGCTTGTTCTCCGCCTGCTTGATGAGCGACTCGGCCCGGCGGGACGCCTCCGCGATCCGGTTCTGGCGGTTCAGCTCGGCGCTCTTGATCCGGCCCATGGCGGTCAGGTAGCCCTGATCGTCGTTGACCGACTGGATCTTGAGGTTGTCGAGCGTCAGGCCCAGCTCGTTGAAGCCCTCGGTCGCCTGCTGGCGGAGCTCCTTCTCGAACCGCTGCGTGTCCTCGTTGACCTCCTCGGGGGTCAGGGTCGCCAGCACGCCGCGCAGGTAGCCCTCCAGGGTCTCCTTGGCGATGCGCATGATCAGCGGCCGGGGCTTGCCCAGCATGCGCTGCAGGGCGTTGTCCAGCCCGGGCGAGGTGCCCGCGATCTTGACGTTGGCGATCCCGTCGATGTTGAGCGGGATGCCGCCCTTCGAGAAGGCGTTGCGGACCTTGACCTCGATGTTCATGTTGGTGAGGTCCATGCGGTCCACGTCCTCGAGGAACGGCCACCGCAGCGCGCGGCCGCCCTTGACGATCCGGTAGCCGACGCGCTTGCCCGACCCGGAGATGTGGTTGCCGCCCGAGAAGACGAGCACCTCGGAGGGGTCGCAGATGTAGATCAGGTTGGTGAGGACCTGCCACACCACCACCACGAACACCAGCGTCACGAAGCCGACGCTCAGGACGATGCCCATCATGCCGCACCTCCGTTCTTGACCGCGGCGCCCGCGGGGGGGTTGCCCAGGGTCCCGACGACGTCGATCCCGGTGACCTGGTCCAGCTCGCGCAGGACCGCGTTGACCGTGGCCGGGAAGCTGGCCACGTAGGCCGGCAGGCTGGACCCGTCGCCCTTGTCGACGAGGCTCACCGAGCCGACGCGAATGTTCTCGACCCGCCCCACGACCTCACGCAGGACCATGTCGAGCTGCTGGATCATGAAGATCGGCTTGGCGCCGTCGCCGGCCTCGGCCCAGGCCTGGCGCACCAGCTCCAGCGAGGAGGCCATGGCCTCACCGCGCATGCTGATCGGCGAGGCCTCGCCGCGGGCCTTGTGGGCGGCCGCCTGGGCGTCCGCCTCCGCCTTGACCACGACCTCCGCCTTGAGGCGCTTGGCCTCCAGCTGCGAGCGCACCTGCTGCAGCTCCAGCTCGGCCTTGGCGCGCGCGGTCTCGCGGGCCGCCTCGGCCTCCTCCTCGGCCGACTTGGCCCGGGCCTCCAGGTCGGCGCGGATCTTGGCGAGCTCGTTGCGCGCCACGCGGATCGCCGTCTCGGCCTTCTCGCCCGCCACCTCGGCCATGGACTTCGCCTCGGCCTCGGCCTCGGTCGCCGCCCGCTCGCACTCGGCCTCGGAGATCTCCGCGTTCTTGAGCACCTCGGCGATCGAGATGCGGCCGATCTCCACCAGGTAGGCCGAGCCCTGGATGTCCGACACCGAGTGGATGTTGAAGGTGTCGAGGTGCAGGCCCAGCTTGTTGAGGTCGTGCTCCGCCTCGCGCACCAGGCGCTCGGAGAACTTGAGCCGGTCCTCGTTGACCTCCTCGGGGGTCAGGCCGGCGAGCACCGCCCGCAGGTGACCCTCGAGGGTGTTCTTGGCCACCTCCAGGATCTCCGACCGATCCTGCCCGAGGAAGCGCTCGATCGCGTTGCGGACGATGTCCTCGTTGTCGGAGATCTTCACGTTGGCGATCGCGTCCACGTTGAGCCGGATGCCGCCCTTACAGAAGGCGTTGCGGCAGGAGACCTCGCACTCCATGACGGCGAGGTCCATCCGCGCCACCTCCTCGAGGATGGGGATCCGCAGCGCGCGCCCCTTGCCGGACGCCGCCGTGATCATGCGGTAGCCGACCCGCGAGCCGTCCTTGAGGGTGTGCTCACGCCCGGAGAACACCAGCATCTCGTTGGGCCGGCAGATGAACATGAACTGCCTGAGGATCCAGATCAGGACGAAGATCCCGACCAGGATCCCGACGCTGAACGTCACGACCGTGAAGAACAGCTCCATGTTCTCTCCGGCCGCCAGCGGAAGCGCTGACAGCAAGCTCATTCACGACTCCTTTTCCCGGCGTCCGCGCCGACGCCGTCCCCCCGGTCGAGCCGGGTCCATCCATGAAGGTCAGGGCCGGCGGGCGCGCCGCGGCCCGCGGGAGACGACTCTCCCGCCGCTCAGGCCGTCTCGCGCTGCTGCTGGAGACGCCCGCTCGTGCCCGTGCTGAAGGGCTGCACCAGCAACGTGCCGGCGCTCGCCCGATACTCGGTGACCAGGACCTGCGCCCCTCGCTCGAGGGGCTCCGCGCCGTCGTCGACGATCGCGGGGAGGTCGACGTCGATCCCTTTGACGTGGAGTCGGACCTGCCCCGGGTCGCCCGGCGCGATCGCGAGCAGCACGGTGCCGCGCTTGCCCACGTAGTCGGTGGCGGGGTCGACCACGGAGTTGACGTTCTGGGCCCGCAAGGCGCGCACGATCCGGGAGGCGGTGTAGCCGCACAGGAAGCCCATGCCGATCGCGACCCCGAGGACGACGCCGCCGTTGTCGTGCAGGAAGTGGAGCAGGGTCCCGGTCATGCCGAAGAAGGCGGCGAAGAAGATCCAGAAGCGCAGCGACAGGATCGGCAGCCACAGGGCCTCGGCGGTGTCGACGCTCGTGGCCGCGGCGGCCCCGTCGAGGGCGACCTCGTGGTCGACGTCCACGTCCACGTCCGCGTCCATGTCGATGTCGTGGTCGACGTCGGCGTCGGTGTCGTGATCGCTGAAGAACGAGGCGGCGAGCAGGCCTCCGCCGACGATGAAGCAGCCGACGTACAACTCCAGCACCGCGTCCTCCTCCCTCGGACTCCGCCGAGCGACCGAGGGTCCCACGGGGGAGGGGTGGGGTCAACTGGACTTCCCCGCTCCGCCTGGGCCTCTACTGAATAGCGAGACTCTAAGCGCATCGACCGATCAAGGCGATTCCACTCTGGACGCCCGTGTGGAACGTTGGGGCCGTCAGTCGGCGCCGCCCTTGTCGTCCGGGCGCAACGACCGCAGCTCGCCCCGCTCGACCCGCTGGAGGATCAGCCGGATCGCCTCCTTGGACCACGAGCGGGCCCGGCGCTTCGTCGGGACGCCCTCTTGATCGAGGGCCTCGGCGATGAGGCGCAGCGACTTGCCCTCGTCGGCGAGCTCGCGAATGCGCTCCACCGCGTGCAGCTCGACGGGATCGGGGACGATGAACCCCCGCACCACCTTCTCGCCGAGGAGCGGCTTGACCCCGCGCTTGCGCTTGTGGAGGGAGCGCAGGCTCGGTCGCTCGTGCTGCTCGAGCTCCATGGCCCGCGCCGCGCTCAGGCTGGCGCGCACCAGCGCCGCGGCCGGGGAGGCGAAGTCGAGCGGAGCGCCGCCGAGGTCGAGGAGATGGAGGGTGGTGCCCCGCTCCTCCCAGCGGTCGAGGTGGGCCAGGCACTCGGTGGCCGAGGCGAACAGCCGCTCGAGGCGCACGGCCAGGACCGCCACCCCCCCGGGATGGGGCTGCGCCAGCCACGAGACGAGGGCGGAGCCGCCTGGGCGAGCCTCCAGCGGCACGCTGCCCGGCTCCTCCTCGTCGGTGAACGACTCGGTCAGGGCGAGGCCGCGGAAGCGGGCGTAGGCCGCGATCGCCTCCCGCTGGGCCTCGATCGACACCTCGGGGTCGTCGTCGTGGGGACCCGAGCGGGCGTATCCGGCGGCGACCCCCCTGACGCTCTCCACCCTGCCCTCCCTGGCGCCGTTACGGTAGCGGCCTTCGCCAGCCGGTCAAGTCGGCGTGCGTCTTGACGGCCATTTGACGGGCGGGTTCGGGGCGTGTTAGGACGGGCGCATGGTCTTCGACGGCTTGAGCTCTCTGGTCGCCCCGCGACACTGCGTCGCCTGCCGCTCACCCCTGCGGGCGGCCGCCAGGGCAGGGGATTGGCGCGACGCCCTGTGCCCGACCTGCCTGCGCGGCGTCCGACGCATCGCCACCGGCTGCCTCGGGTGCGGGCGCGAGCTCGGCCCGCACGCGGCCCCGCAGCGCAGGTGCGCCCACTGCCAGGGACCGACCCGCGCGATCGCGAGCACCACCGCGCTGCTGCGCTACCGGGGGCCGGCGCGGACGCTGCTCCGGCGGCTCAAGTACGAAGGCCGCCACGAGCTGGCGGCGCCGCTCGGGCGCGAGCTGGCGGCGGTCTTCGGGGCGCGCCACCCCGAGGCGGCCGCGGACCCGCGGCTGGTCGTGGTGCCGATCCCCCTGCACCCCTGGCGGCGCTGGCGGCGTGGCTTCAACCAGGCCGAGGCGATCGCCGCCGGCGTGGCCAGCGCTCTGGGGCGGCCCGTGCGGCTGGCGCTGCGCCGCAGGAGGGCGACGCAGCCGCTGTACGGGGTCGCGCGCGAGGAGCGGGCGGCGGCCGTGGCGGACGCCTTCCAGCCGGGCCGCGGCGGACGGCGGGCGGTGGCCGGCCGGGCGGTGGCCCTGGTCGACGACATCCGCACCAGCGGCGCCACGCTCGAGACCGCGGCCCGGGCGCTGCGCGCCGCGGGCGCGGCGCGGGTGCACGCGCTGGCGGTGGGGCGTTGAGTAAGATCGCCGCATGACCCCGCCGCCGCCTGGCGTCCTCGACCCTGCCGGAGCGATCAACTGCCCCACCTGCGGCCTCGGCCTGCCGGCGCAGCTCTCGTTCTGCCCGCGCTGCCGGGCGGCCGCCGATGGGCGACCCTACGACCCGCAGGAGGTGGACCGCCACGAGCGCTCCTACGTCCTGTCTCTGCTCCTCCTCTCCCTGGGAGCGCTGGCGATCCCCCGCCTGCTGCGGAGCCCGGCCTTCTCCGGCGCGCAGAAGGTCGGCCTGGCGGCGGTGGGGATCCTGCAGACCGCGG